>CALVUL010000091.1 GCA_944363555.1 uncultured Clostridia bacterium | reverse complement strand
GCTCATACTCTCCTGCAATTCGCCGAGAAACGCCGACGGGCACGCCGCATACGTTTCGGAAAACGCCGCGGCTTCTTCTTCCGTCAGGTCTGCTTTCGCGGCGACGGTTTCGAGATCGCCGTTTTTCAGGAGATTGACCCAGTATTCCTTGCGCGCTTCGACATCCGCGCTGACCGAATTGACTTTATCCCAAGTGTTGTTCCAATGCGGCTCGTCGATGAACCCCATATAGCAGCCGGCTTTGGCGAGATAATCGTAACAATCTTCCACAGACGCCACGACGAGACGGGAAATATACGTGTCGAAAGTCGTATAATTGATCCCGCCGGCAGGCGCTTTCGACCCGTCGAAAGCGGAAGGCAGATTGATCTGCGCAAGGTAAAATTCCTTTTCGCCGATCAGCGGATTTCCGTCGCCGTCGCGCAAATTCGGATTGGTGTAAACGCGCACCGTTTCCATCCACTCGTCGGCGTCGGCGGCGCCCATCAGCATACTGTGCGTGCTGGCGCGGTACCCCGCCACCGCTTCGAAATATTTACGCTGCATTTCCGGCGTGTTGTCGAGTTCGCCGAACGCCATCAGATTGACGATCCAGTCGGTCTGCAGATGCGATTCCCTGCTGACCTCAAAATCGTATACCGTAACCGACGCGGGAATATCGTATTTTTCGCCGTCCACCGTCAGCACGAAAGTGCCGGTATATTCCCCCGCCGCCGCATCGCGCGGAATGAACACCTCGATATATATCCCCTGATTTTTGCCGGCGTCGATCTTGTTTTCGCCGTACTCCGCCGCCGTTTCAAAGGGTAAAAGCGCGTCGGCGTACCAGCCGAGCCCCGTGCTGTACTGCGCGGGAGAGGAGATCACTTCGATGTATTTTTCGTTGTATACGTCGATATATTCCTCGCCGATAACGTTTTCGCCGTTTTTGAGATCGCAGACTTTAAGCGTATATTCGTTTACCGCTTTATCCGATCCTGCGGTGATGATCAGCTGCGAACTTTCGTATTCTCCCCTGCCGCCGCTCACGCCGAACGCGGCGTCGTTTTTAAAGGAATCGTCATAAACGACGTCCTGCATCACATTGACGGCGGAAGATTTCGACCAGATATCGAAATTTACCGTCGCAGCGGGCGGCTGCCCGCCGTCGCTCTGCGGCGTTTTATCGCATGCCGCGGCAAAGACAAACGCGCCGCAAAGCAGAAATGCCGATACTCTTTTCAACAGTTTTTTCATTATTTTCTCCCTGTTCATCCTATAAAAGCCCCGCCGCCGTCATCAGATCGAGGAACTCGTCCTGCGTAAGCGAATCCATTTCCAGATAGCGCTGCGGCGAAATATAAGAAGAATCGTTCTTGCCGTACTGATAGAATTTCTTGCCCGAAGGATCGGGCAGCCCGGTGATTCTCCACGTCAGCGAAGCGGGATGCTGCACGGGATTTCCCTTCTGCGTCAGCGCATAAACCTCTTTCTGAAAATCGCTCGCGTTTTCGTAGCCGCTCCATTGCGTCACATCGTATTTCACGGGGAGCGAACCGCCCGACGTGGTGCTTAAAAAGGTTTGTATGCCCGTTTCGCTGAATAAAAGCTGTATAAACTTCTTCGCAAGTTCCTTTGCGGAGGCATAGGACGGAATGACCATCGTGTGCCCCGAGCCGAGGGAGGAATAGCAACTGCGCGCCTCCCGCACGATGTCCACGTCCCCTTCCGTCGCCGTAACGGTGGTACGGCTGTCTAACTGCACGGAGGGCAGTTCGCCTTCCTCTCCGTTGTCGACGTAATCGACGATCTTCGCCAGAAGTTCGTCGCATTTGTCGAGGTTCGCGCCCTCGTTTCCCTGATTGTTGTAAAAATAAGCGTAATCCCTTTCCGAAGACATAATGGTCTCCCAATAAGAAAGTTTTTCGGAAAGCGCGGAGAGCACGGGGGTGCTGATCATCCCCGATTCGTAGTTGTTGCCCGCGTTATGCGCCTGCTCGATGGTGATGGACATCTCCTTATCGAACCAGTCGCCCATGATGGCCATCGCGCCTTCTCCCGAAATCAGCCGCCCCTGCGCGCGGCCGTAATCGTCTTCCTCCGCGGTTTCGCTCAAACGCCCGTTGTCGGGATTGAGCAGGTCGTCCATCACGAACATCGCATAGAGCCGCGCCTTGGATTCTTCGGAATCGGCGGCGTATTTATAGCCGTCCTCTTCGGTGATCGGGTTGTAATAATCGTAATATTCGTCGATCCCCAGATACTGCGCGAACAGGCACTGCGTCATATAATCGATATACCCCGTCTTCGTTTCGTTGACGAAGGGGATCACGCCTTCTCCCTTTATGACGCCGGTAAGGTCGAGAAGTTCGTCCGTGGTGCGGGGCAGTTTCCAATCGGGATGCGCGTCGAAAAGCGTTTTGTTATAGACGATCCCCGAATAGGAGGTTGCCCAAGGAACGACGAAATCCCTGTATTCGTATACGCCTTCGCTCGTTTCCAGTTCGATGGCGCAAACATCGAGCGTATAGGGCAGGAACTTATCGCGCAGCGGTTCGCCGTCCACTTCCTCGTCGAGCAGATCGGTAAGATCTTCCAGCGCGTAATCGTATCCGACCACGCCGTTTTTACCGCGCAGGACGAGCGTTTGCCAGTCTTCCAGCGAAATCATCAGATCCGCCGTGTTGACGTTGGGGCCGCCTTCCACCTTGTTGCGGCAAAGTTCCACGCCCACGTCATAGTTGAAATACACTTTCGCGCCTTCGTTCTGCTCTTCGAAAACGGGGATCAGATCTTCGATCCAGTCTAACCCGAATCCGGCGCCGGTAGCGTAGATTTCCAGCGAAAATTCGTCGTTGGGCGTCGCCGGTCTGCATCCGCCGAAAAACGGCGTAACCGCCGCGGCGGCGAGAACCGCCGTCAACATGATTGCAATGCGTTTACCTTTCATAATGTTTCCTCCTAAAAAATTCCGAAATTTTCAGCCTTTGAGTCCACCGATGGACATATTGCTCAAAAACGCATCCTGAAAACAGCAGAAAATGATGATGACGGGAATAACCGTAATGACCGTACCCGTATAGTACATCGGGTAATTCATCCCCATTTTCATCGCCTGTTCATACAAATACAGGCCCGTAGCCAACCCGGGGAAAGACGGCAGGGCGATAATGGACGTCATGTAATCGTTCCATGAACTGACGAACGAAACCACGCACAGCGCGAGGATCGGCCCGATCGCCATCGGCAGCATGATTCTGAGGAAGGTCGTAAAGTTGCCGGCGCCGTCGATCTCCGCCGCTTCCATGTAATCCTGCGGCAGCCCTTTGAAAAAGGCGTACAGCATCAGGAACTGAAACCCGCCGTAACCGCCCGCGGATTTGATCAGGATCAGCGGATTGTCGTAGAGCCCCAGCGTGAACAACTGTTTATAAGACGAGGCGCCCGAACCGTAGATCGGGAACATCATCGTAAACATAATCACGCCGTACACGATCGGCTTCGCCTTGAATTCGAAGCGCGCCACGGTATAGGAAACCACGCAGCCCATAAACACGCCGATGACGGTGTTCCCCACCGACCACCAGATGCTGTTCACGAGCATCATCAGAAAACTGACGTTTTTCACCTTGAATACCGTAAACACGTCGATATAATTGGCGAACTGCCAGTTCTGCGGCGGGAGCAGCGAACTCGTGCTAACGTATTCGTAATTCGTTTTCAGCGAATTCAAGATCAGCCATATAAACGGATAGATGAGCGAGACGGCGTGCAGAAACAAAACGATGAACATGATCGTGAAGAACGCGATGAACGCCGGCGTTTTCTTGATCAGTTCCCGTTCCTTTTTCAGTTCTCTTTTGGAAATCGAAAGCGATTTGATTTCAGTATTCATATTCGCCTCCGATCTTGCCTGCCGCCCAGCGGGTAACAAACACAAGGGGAACGCCGATGACCGTGAAGATCAGCCCGATCGCCGCCGCGCGCGTTACCATGCCGTAAACTTTATATTGCAGATACATGGAATGCCCGATGGTCATCGTGCCGTAATCGCCGTTTGTGAACAGCAGGATCGGCCCTTGCGATCCGAACATGCCGGCTACCGCCAGAATGATCATCGTAACGAGCATCGGCCAGATGAGCGGAACGATGATCTTCGTCAGTTCCTTCCCCATCGTGATGCCGTCGAGCGAAGCCGATTCGAAAATATCGCGCGGAATGCGGTTCATCGCGCTTCTGAACAAAATGATGTTCAGCCCGTAACCCGTCCAAAGCTGATAAGCGAGGATGGAAACAAGCGCCGTTTTATCGTTGGTAACGGGATAGACCCACTTCATCCCCATCGATTCCCATAACAGCGAGATCGGCCCGTCGGTGCCGACAAAACTTTTGAAAACCGCCGTCATTACCGTGGGCGTGATGATGCTCGGCAAATACAGGCAAATCGTAAAAAATTTGTTGCCGGGAAGTTTTTTGTAAAACACGTATGCGAGCAGTACCGCGATAGGAAGTTCCACAAAAACGTTCCATACGAAAAAGACGAGGGTGTTTTTCGTGGCTTCCCACATATCGAGATACGGATTGGAAGTGAAAGCATTGAACACCCATTTGATGTTCGTCCACCCCACCCATTCGCCGATGTTGTTCTGAAACGCCAATAAAATGGAGTCCAGATTGATCCAAAGCCAGAACACGATAAAGTGGACGGTCGGGATCGACAGCATCCCGATGACGAAAAGGCGCTTTTTCGTCTTTCTGTCGATATAGCGCTTTCCGTTTTTCATCCTGATACGCTGCATTTTAACCGTTTCCTCCTTGTTATTTGCCGTTAAAGCGGTTTGCGTATTGAAAATACGCAAAAAGGACGCGTCCTTTTGTTTTTATGCGAAAGCGGCGCCGCCGCACCCGAAATTTTTCTTTCGTTCAAGGGCGGATCACCCGCCCG
>CALVUL010000090.1 GCA_944363555.1 uncultured Clostridia bacterium | reverse complement strand
TTATTATAAAAAGGTGCACTGCCCGGGGATCACGCTCATCGGGGCGCATACGAACGCCCGCCCTCAGGCGGAATCGTATTCGGGATACTGGACGGAAAGCGACGATATGCGCGCAATCATGCGCCTTTCGTCGGGCGGGCGGATCGATTTATCGCGCCTTGTAGAAGAGATCCGTTCCCCCGAAGAGGCTCCCGAAGTATACAAAAGGCTGACGGAAAGTTCGCATTTTCCCGTAACGCTTTTCGACTGGAAAAAACTTTGACGGAGGCATACGTTGAAAATGAAGAAGATAAAAACCGTGCAGATCGGCTGGGGGCACGATCACGCGCTCGCCGTATGGGAGTGCCTGAAAAGAAACGCGGATGTTTTTGAAACGGCGGGCTATTACATTCCGGAGACGGAAAAGGACAAATTTCCCGATCGGGCGGCGGCGTTCGGCGGATTGAAACGCTATGGAAGCGAAGAGGAGATCTTCCGCGATCCGACCGTAGAGGCCGTCGTCGTGGAGACGGAGGAAGCCGCGCTGACGCGGTATGCGCTTGCGGCGGTGCGCGCGGGCAGGCACGTGCACATGGATAAACCCGGCGGCTTCAAAGCGGAGGAATTCGACGCCCTCGTTTCCGCGGTGAAGGAAAGAAAAACCGCTTTCAGCCTCGGCTACATGTATCGGTACAATCCTTTCGTAAGGGAGGCGATCGAACGCGTCCGCCGCGGCGAGTTGGGGGAGATCTTTTCCGTTGAGGCGCAGATGAATTGTTTTCACCCGCCCGAAAAGCGGCAGTGGCTTTCGGCGTTTACCGGCGGAATGATGTTTTATCTCGGCTGCCATCTGATCGATCTCATTTTACAGATACAGGGCGCGCCGGAAGAAGTGATCCCCTTTAACGCAAGCACGGGGGCGGACGGCGTTACGGCGGAAGATTTCGGCTTTGCGCTGCTGAAATATCCGAACGGCGTTTCTTTCGCCAAGACCTGCGCGGAAGAGCGGGGCGGGTTCGCCCGCCGCCGGCTGACGATCACCGGCACGAAGGGCACGATCGAGATCGATCCTCTGGAAATGTTCGAAGGCGGCGGTCAGTATGCGGGCATGCGGGAGAATTTTTCGGCGGATTGGGGCGACAAGGGCGTCTTTCGGAAAAGCGCGGTGTTCGACCGCTACGACGCGATGATGCGCGCCTTTGCCGAAACGGCGCGCGGCGAGAGAGAAAACCCGTATTCTCCCGATTACGAAAAACTGCTGTTCCACACCGTGCTCCGCGCCTGCGGCGCCGAGGAAAATAAATGAGATGAAGAAAAAACAGTCCGGCATGTTCGGGCTGTTTTTTTGTGTAAAGAAAAGGATTTTCAGCGGTTGTTCGTGTGGGAAAGGCAGATCGCGTTGCGGTACTGCGCGGGCGTTTTCTTCTTGTGGTACTTGAAGAATTTCAGCAGCGCGTTGTCGCTTTCGAACCCGCACCGATCGGCGATCTCCTTTACGGTAAGGGTGGTGGAAAGCAGAAGGCTGCAAACGGCGTCCAGCCGCGTTTTATCGATGTATTTTTTGAGCGAAAGCCCTGAGTTCGCCGCGAACAGTTTGGAAAGATAATCCGCGTTGTAGCCGAAACGGCGGGCGATTTTTGCAACGCTCTCCGCCGATTCGGCGTTTATGCGGATGTATTCCGCAACGTCGGTAAAGAGTTTGCTTTTGACGGGGCCGTTTTGCGTGAATTGCAGCAAAAACGCCGCGATCTCGCATTCGATCAGGGCGTTTGCGGTTTGCAGGGAAGCGAGGTGGTTGAGCTGCTTGAACAACACCACCGCCGCGGAAAAATCCCGCACGCGGGCGCGGTATATTCCGATCCCGTCGTAGCCCTGCGCGAAAAAATGCAGCCAGTAAAAGGAGCATTCGCTTTTTTTATACCCGCGGTGGATTACATCGGGTTTCAGGCAGAGAACGTCCCCTTCGGCGAGTTCGTGGCGAACGCCTTCTTCCTCGATATACGCTTTCCCTTTCACGACGAAAACGATTTCGTATGTGGCGGTGCGCGTTTCGGGGTGGATCCAATCGGGGCCGCCCGTGAACAGCCCCATGTTTGAAAATTCCAGCGTCGTTTTCCGGTTGAGATCGATCATGTCGGATTTTCGTACCTTTTCCCTGTTTTTGCCATTGCATTGTTTTGCGTTTTTCGCTATAATTGTACCATAAACGGGAGGAGTTTGCAAGAATTATGAAAAACATTTCCTTTTTAAACGTCGATTTCGACGGCGGATTTTGGAAAGATCGCTGTGATCTGAACGCGAAGGTCAGCCTGAAAAGCGTGTACAAACGGTTTGAAGAAACCGACCGTTTCAACGGGTTGCGCTTTGAAAAGAAGGACATAAAACGCGATATTTTCTATGATTCCGACGCGGCGAAATGGATGGAGGCGGTGGCGTACCTCATCGAAAAAAACGGCGGCTATGAAGAAGAGCAGAAGATCATCGACGGCATTGTGGACGGCATGGAGCGCGGCAGGCTGAAAAACGGGTATATCAATTCCTATTTCATCGCCGTGGAGCCGCAGAACGCCTTTACCCGCAGGACCGATCACGAACTTTACTGCGCGGGGCACCTGATCGAGGCGGCGATCGCCTACAAAAGAGCCACCGGCAAGGAAAAATTTTTCAACCTGATGCTCGATTATGTAAACTGCATCGAGCGGGCGTTCATTACGGAAAAGACGGCGCGTTTTTCCACCGGCGGGCACGAGGAGATCGAACTTGCCCTCGTCAAACTCTACGAGGATACGGGGAACAAAAAATATCTCGATATGGCGATGTTTTTCCTTAACGAACGGGGTGTAAGGGAGGAGGAAAATTACGATTTTTCCAATTCGAAATATAACCAGAGCAACGCGCCCGTGCGCGAACTGAAAGAGGCGGAGGGGCACGCCGTCCGCGCGACGTATCTTTATACCGGTATGAGCGACGCGGCGTATCATACGAAAGACGCCGCCCTCCTCGCCGCCTGCGAAACCCTTTTTGACGACATCGTGAATAAAAAGATGTACGTAACGGGCGGCATCGGTTCCAACCGCGTGGGGGAGGCGTTCACCGTAGCCTACGATCTGCCGAATCTGGAAGCGTATTCCGAAAGCTGCGCGGCGATCGGGCTGCTTTTGTTCGCGCTTTCGATGCAGAAACACGGTCTGAACGCCAAGTATGCCGACGTCATCGAGCGGGTGATGTATAACAATCTGCTCTCTTCCACGTCCATCGACGGCAGGGAATTTTTCTATGAAAACCCGTTGGAAATCCACCTCGGGTCGGTCGATAAACAAACGAGCCTCAACCCGCAGTTCCGCACGCCGCTGCCCATCGCGCACCGGCTGGAAGTGTTCGCCTGTTCCTGCTGCCCGCCCAACATCAACCGCATTTTCGCGCGGATCGGGGATGTGTTCTTTTCCGAAACGGAGGACGCGCTCGTCGTCAATCAGTTTGCGGCGGTTTCGCTGGAAAACGAAAGGATCTCGCTGAAAATGCAAGCCGATTTCACCAAGGACGGCAAGGTGAAATTATCCGCAAAAAACAACCGGTATAAAAAGATCTACGTCAGAAAACCTTCGTGGTGCGCGCGGTGCGACGCGCGCGGCAGAGCGGAAGGCGACTATCTCGTTTACGAAAACCTTTCTTCCGTTTTTGAAGAGGAGATCGATTTTCATCTCGGCGCGTATTTCGTGCGGAGCAATCCCCGCGTGCGGGACGACGGCGGCAGAGTCGCGCTCTGTTACGGGCCGACGGTCTACTGCTTGGAGCGCATCGATAATCCGTGGGATCTCAACAGCCTGTCCGTCGACCTTTCCGCCGCGCCGGCAAAGCGCGCGCTTGCGGACGAAGGGCATTTCTTCGCGCTGGAAACAAAAGGCAGGCGGGATAAGGATTTTTCCGGACTGTATCGCCCGTGCGGCGATCGGGAAGAGGAGGTAACCCTGCTTTTCCGCCCGTACTGGACGTTTGCGAACAGGGAAAAATGCGATATGCTCGTGTGGGTGCGCCGCGCGTGAAGTTTGCCGGAAACGGTTGACAAATTTCCGCGTTTATGCTATATTTTGTATCAAGAACAGTTTAAATAGCGTAGAATTTCGTGATTTTACGCTATTTTTTTGTGTCGCAGTTTTCAGGTAGCTTTTCTTCGATAAAGACTCCGCAAATCATCTACGAAAAAAAGGAGTTTTTATGGAACAGACGGAAAAAAACGATTACTTGGGCAAAGAAAAGCTGACGAAACTGATGGCGAAATTTTCCCTGCCGTGTATTTTGTCGCTGCTGGTGAGCGCGCTTTACAACATCGTCGACCAGATCTTCATCGGCAACAGCGAATTGAGCACGCTGGGGAATGCCGCCACGGGCGTGGTTTTCCCCGCGTTCGTCATCGCGCAGGCGTTTGCTTGGTGGTTCGGGGACGGCTGCGCGACTTACCTCAATATCTGTCAGGGAAAAAACAGCACGGAAAACGCGCATAAAGCCGTCGGTACGGGCATCACGATAACGCTGGCGGCGAGTCTCGTTCTGATGGCGGTCATCTACCCGCTCAAACGCCCCGCGCTGATGCTTTTCGGCGCGTCGGAAAACACCATAGACATGGCGGTGGAATATCTCGACGTCATCTTGGCGTTTTTCCCCGTTTTTATGCTGATGAATATGACGACTTCCGTCATCCGCGCCGACGGAAGCCCCGCAATGGCGATGATCTCGATGCTGGCGGGCGCGGTAACGAACATCGTGCTCGATCCCGTGTTTATTTTCGCGTTTCACTGGGGAATGGCGGGCGCCGCGTGGGCTACCGTCATCGGGCAGGTCGTCTCGCTGGCGATCGCCGCCGCGTATTTGTTCCGCCCGAAAACCTTCCGTTTGACGTTTAAGAGTTTCATCCCGAATTTCGGCGCGTTCGGGGAAGCGTTCCGGCTGGGCATATCTTCCTTCATCACGCAGACGACCATCGTCGTCATCGTGCTTGTCAGCAATATGATGCTGGCGAAATACGGCGCCCTTTCCCGTTACGGCGCGGATATTCCCGTCGCCGTCATGGGCATCGAAAGCAAGATCTTTACGGTGGTGATCAACATCGTGGTGGGGATCGTTTTGGGCTGTCAGCCCCTCATCGGCTATAACTACGGGGCGAAAAATTACGGGCGGGTGAAAAAACTCTATTTTCTCATCCTTCTGTATACCGTAGCCGTCGGCGTTGCCGCTACGCTGCTCTTCGAACTGTTTCCCGACGCCGTCGCGTCGCTTTTCGGCAATCCGACCAACGTGCCCAATCCGGAAGATTACTGGGAGTTCTGCCGGAAAACCTTCCGCATTTTCCTTTCGCTCGTTACGTTTACCTGCGTGGTGAAAATGTCCGCGATTTTCTTTCAGGCGGTGGGCAGGCCCGTGCACGCGGTCGTCGCTTCGCTGGTGCGCGATATTCTGTGTTTTCTGCCGCTCATACTCATTCTTCCGCGCTTTTTCGGGATCGAGGGGATTTTATACGCCGCGCCCGCCGCGGACTTCATCGCCATAATCGTCGCGGTGATTTTAACGGCAACGTTTTTAAAGACATTGAAAGAAGAAAAATAAAAGGTCTTTAAAAGAATTGACGGCGGCGTTTGCCGGTGTTATAATAGATAAAAAAGAAATTAGGAGAAGAGATGTCTGTTTTTTCGCGTGAACAATTTTAAAAGGCAAGCGTTCTGCGGGTTTCCGCGGCGTTTTGCGCGCGGAAAAAACATGCGAAAATACCCGAATTTTACGGCTGCGGTTGTTTTTTCCGCAGCCGTTATTTTTTTAAGGAGGGTACATTGTGTCGTTAATTTCCATAGAAAATCTTACGTTCGGCTACGACGGCTCTGCGGAGAACGTGTTTGAAAACGTAAATATCAAATTGGACAGCAATTGGAAAATCGGTCTTTTCGGCAGAAACGGAACGGGGAAGAGCACGCTTTTCAAATTGCTTGCGGGCAAGGAGGAATACCGCGGCAAAATTTCCGCGTCCGTGCGGTTTACGCTCTACCCGCCGGCGGTGAACGACGAAGGAAAGACCTGCGGAGAAATCGCCGCGGAGCTGACGGACAGCTGGAAAGTATACGCCAACGCGGAAGAGCTGGGGTTGAACGCCGATGTGTTTTCCCGCCCCTATAACACGTTGTCGGAAGGGGAAAAGGCGAAATTAACGCTTGCGGCGATGTTTGCAAACGACAACGATTTTTTGCTCATAGACGAACCGACCAATCATCTCGACGCCGAGGGAAGGAGTTGCGCGGCGGCGTTTTTGAAACGGCAGAAAGGCTTTATCCTCATCACGCATGACCGCGCTTTTGCCGACGAGAGCGTCGATACCGTCGTTTACCTCTCCAAAACGAAAATTACCGTGCAAAGGGGAAATATGAGCAGTTTTCTGGAAGAGCGCGCCGCGGCGGAAAATGCGGAACGCGCGCAGAACGAACGGCTGAAACGGGAAATTTCCCGTTTGAAAGAGAGCGCGGAGCGGGCGCGCGGCTGGGCGGATAAAACGGAGAAGAGCAAAAACGAGAAAACGGCGGGGCTGAAACCCGATAAGGGCTATATCGGGCACAAAGCCGCAAAGATGATGCAGTCGGCAAAGAATATCGAAACGCGCCGCTTAAACGCCGCCGCGGAAAAGGAAAAACTCTTAAAAGATACGGAAACGGCGTACGCGCTGAAAATGAAAGGGGAAACCCCGCGCGGGGGCGCGCTCCTTTCTTTTCAAGACGTTACGGTTTACTACAGCGCTTCGCCCGCAGTAAAAAACCTCGATTTTACCGTAAACGGCGGAGAAAAGGTGTTTTTGAGCGGACCGAACGGTTCGGGAAAAAGTACGGCAATCAAGCTGGCGGCGGGCGAAAAACTTTGCTATGAAGGGCAGTTTTTTTGCCGCGGCAATCTTAAAATTTCCTATGTGGCGCAGTCTTTCGACGGCGTGCAAGGTTCGTTGAAAGAATACGCAGAAAGCCGCGGGGCGGATTATACGCTGTTTTTGACGATTTTACGGAAAATGGGATTTCCGAGGGAAAAATTCGATGAAAACGCCCAAACGCTGAGCGCGGGGCAGAAGAAAAAACTCATGCTTGCCGCAAGCCTTGCGGGCGAAGCCGACCTTTATATCTGGGATGAGCCGCTCAACTATCTCGACGTCGTTTCCCGCATGCAAATCGAAGAACTCGTAAAAAACAGTCCCGCCGCGTTGCTGGCGGTGGAACACGACGCGGCGTTCGTGCAAAATACCGCGGATAAAATCGTTCGCTTAAAATAAAAAAAAACGGG
>CALVUL010000089.1 GCA_944363555.1 uncultured Clostridia bacterium | reverse complement strand
GGGATTTTATACGCCGCGCCCGCCGCGGACTTCATCGCCATAATCGTCGCGGTGATTTTAACGGCAACGTTTATGAAATCGTTAAAAGACGGCGATTAGAATATTTTTTCTGCTTGTTTTCCGAACGTTCGGTTTTTCAAAAAGAGAAAACGGTAAAAGTACGGGGAGCGCGAAACGCGCTCCCCGCAAATTTTTCAGTCTACGGAAAAACCCTCGAAGATGATATTGTCCACATAGGGTTTGATCTTGTCCCAGATCTCGTAACTCGTTACCGTCCACGCAAGGCAGATCTTTTTCTTGACCTTTTTTTCCGGAAGCGGGTAGCCGATGTAATCGTAACTGATGAAATCGGGTTTAATTAAAAAATTCAACGACATCTTTTTAACGATGCGCCGTTTCAAGGCGCTTTGAATGGAACTTACGTTCGTCGTCGCAAGGATGCCGCGGATAAACTGCGGCGCGCGTTTTTTCACCTGCCGGATATAAAGCGGGTTAAAGGACTGCACGGCGAATTCGCCCCTGTAATTTTTCAGAATGCCGACGAGTTTTTCCGTCAGTTCCTTGCCACGCGGCTGGTCCTTGATCTCGATAAGCAGGGGGGATTTACCCTCGCATACCGAAAACACCTCTTCTAAAAGAGGGATGGTATGCGCGCTGCCGTTCAGGCGCAGATTTTTCAGTTCTTCGTAACTTTTTTCGTAGATCAAGCCCTTTTCGCCCGTCATGCGTTCGAGCGAAACGTCGTGAAAACTGACGATCTTCCCGTCTTTCGTCAGATAGACGTCGATCTCCACGGGGTAACGTTTTTCCGCCGCCTTTTCATAGGCAAGCAGGGAGTTTTCGGGTATATTTTCATCCCAAAGCCCTCTGTGAGCGATGGGTTTTCCGGTCAGCCAAAAGTCTTCGGGAATACGCATATCTTCCTTTCGGATCGTTGCGGAAGGCAAGAATCCGTTCTATTTTAAATCTCTCCTTTATAGTTTAGCAAGTCGCTTGCAAAAAATCAAGAAATATATTAAAATATATTTGAAATTTTCGAAAAAAGGACAATATGGCTAAAACTCCCAATCAACGAATCAGAAATTTCTGCATCATCGCGCACATCGACCACGGGAAAAGCACGCTTGCCGACAGGCTGATCGAACTGACCGGACAGGTGAGCAGCAGGGATATGGAATCCCAGCTGCTCGATTCCATGGATATCGAGCGGGAGCGCGGCATCACCATCAAACTCACGCCCGTGAGGATGTTTTACACGGCAAAGGACGGGGAAGAATATATTTTCAACCTCATCGATACGCCGGGGCATGTGGATTTCACTTACGAGGTTTCCCGTTCCCTCGCCGCCTGCGAGGGGGCGATTTTGGTGGTGGACGCCTCGCAGGGCATCGAGGCGCAGACCCTCGCCAACGTCTATCTGGCGCTGGAAAACAATCTGGAGATCCTGCCCGTCATCAACAAGATGGATCTTCCTTCCGCCCGCCCCGACGAGGCGGCGAAGGAGATCGAGGACGTCATCGGGCTGGACGCTTCCGAAGCGCCCCGCATTTCCGCAAAGAGCGGGCTCAACGTGGAGGAGGTGCTGGAAAAGATCGTTACGGCGTTTCCCCCGCCGAAAGGGGATGCCGAAGCGCCCCTCAAAGCGCTGATCTTCGACAGTTATTACGACAATTTCAAAGGCGTTATCTGTTTCGTGCGCATTTTCGACGGCAGCGTGAAGGTCGGCGACAAGATCAGAACGTTTATGTCGAACAAGACTTTCGACGTTACCGAAGTGGGGGTGTTCAGCCCCAAACTCTGCCCCAAAGCGGTTTTGGAGGCGGGGGAGGTCGGCTACATCGCCGCCTCGATCAAAAGCATACAGGATACCACCGTCGGCGATACGATCACGAGCGCGTCGAATCCCGCGCCCGCGCCGCTGCCGGGGTATAAAAAGGCGCAGCCCGTCGTGTTTTCCGGCGTATATCCTCTCGACGGCAGCAAATTCAACGATTTAAAAGACGCGCTGATGAAACTGAAATTAAACGACGCGTCGCTGACCTTCGAGGCGGAAAATTCCGTCGCCCTCGGTTTCGGGTTCCGCTGCGGCTTTTTGGGCCTTTTACACATGGAGATCATTCAGGAACGGCTGGAGCGGGAATTCGATCTGGAAATCGTAACCACCGCGCCGTCGGTTTCCTATAAGGTGTATAAGACGGACGGCAGTTTGCTGGAAGTGGATAATCCTTCGCACCTGCCGGCGCCGAGCGAGATCGCGTCTATGGAAGAGCCGATCATCGAGGCGCATATCTACGCGCCGCCGGAATACGTCGGCCCGATCATGGAACTTTGTCAGGAAAAGCGCGGCGTGTATACCGACATGGTCTATCTCGACAAAACGCGCGTGGAAATGAAATATTTTCTTCCCCTCAACGAGGTGATCTACGACTTTTTCGACAGCCTGAAATCCCGCACGAAAGGGTACGCCTCTTTCGATTACGATCTCGCCGGCTATCAGAGTGCGGAACTCGTGAAACTCGATATTCTCCTGAACGGCACGCCCTGCGACGCGCTCAGTCTGATCGTACACAAGGATAAGGCGTACGAGCGCGGCAGAACGATGTGCGAAAAACTGAAAAAAGTCATCCCGCGGCAGATGTTCGAAGTGCCCGTTCAGGCGGCGATCGGCGGGAAGATCATTGCCCGCGAAACGGTGAAGGCGTACAGAAAGGACGTTTTGGCGAAGTGCTACGGCGGCGACGTTACGCGGAAGAAAAAACTCCTTGAAAAACAGAAGGAAGGGAAAAAGCGCATGCGCACGTTCGGCAACGTGGAGATCCCCAGCGAGGCATTTATCACCATTCTGAAAACCGACGACGACTGAGGCGGCTATGCAGGGATTTTTTCAGGAAGTTTATAAAATCGTCCGGCAGATTCCCGAAGGAAAAGTGGCAACTTACGGGCAGATCGCCGCCATGTGCGGCAATCCGCGCTGTTCACGCGTCGTGGGGTACGCGCTGCACGTCAATCCCGAACCGGGCGTCATTCCCTGCCACAGAGTGGTCAATCGGGAAGGCAGGCTCGCGCCGGCGTTCGCCTTCGGCGGTGCGGATGTGCAGAAAACGCTTTTGGAGCGCGAGGGCGTAACGGTGCGCGCGGACGGTACGATCGATCTTTCGCGCTTTCTTTGGAGGGGATAATGGCGGGCATCTATATTCATATTCCGTTTTGCAGACAAAAATGCACATACTGCGATTTCGCGTCCTTTCCCAAGGAACTCGGCCGGCAGGAATCGTACTTCGCCTGTCTGTACCGCGAGATCAAAGGGCGGGGCGAACAATTGAAAGGGCGGGTTTTCGACACCGTTTATTTCGGCGGCGGCACGCCCTCCGCCGTCGAGCCGCAGTATATCGCCGGCGCGATGAAGCAGATCGGAAACTGTTTCGCCGTCGCGCCGGATGCGGAGATCACGCTGGAAGTCAACCCCGGGACCATCGACGAAAAAAAATACGCAATCTATAAAAAAGCGGGGATAAACCGTTACAGCATCGGCTTACAGACGGGTTTCGACGGGGAATTAAGGCGGCTGAACCGCATACATACGGCGAAGGATTTCCTCCTTGCGTGCAGCCTTTTGAAAGGCGAGCGCAAGAGCGCGGACATCCTGATCGGTTTGCACGATCAGACGGAAGAACAGTTGTTAAAGACCATCGACCTCGCGCTGGCGGGGGAGGTGGAGCACGTTTCCATGTACGCGCTCACGCCGGAAGTCGGCACGCCGATCTATACCGATTACCTCAACGGCGAACTCCCCGACGGGGACGAGATCGCCGATCTGTACGACGCGGGCCGCCGTTATCTTTCCGAAAAGGGCTTTCACCGCTACGAAGTATCCAATTTCGCCAAAGAAGGCTGCGAATCCCGCCACAACGCCAATTACTGGAAGCGCGGCGAATACATCGGGCTCGGCGTTTCGGCAAGTTCGTTTATCGACGAAAGGCGTTTTACCAACGCCTTTACGCTCGACGAATATATGAACGCCGTCATCTTGAATAAGTTTCCGGAAATCTCTTCCGAACAGATCGACAACGAAGGCGCGAAATTCGAGATGATCATGCTCGCGCTCCGCACGGAAAAGGGGCTTTGCGTTGCCGAATTCAACGTCAGGACCGGCGGGGATTTCTTCAAAGATTATGCCGCCGCCCTCGCGTCGCAGAAGAATTACCTCGATATTTCGCCCGAATTCGTACGGATCAAGGAAGAATATATGTACGTGCAGAATCAAATCATTTCGGCGTTCATGGAAAAAAGCGACAATTTCTGATAAAAAAGGATAAAAAGAAAGAGAAAAAACATGCCGACGGGTGCTACAATCGTTATACCTTGCCGAAGGAAACGGCGGGCGGGGTGAAGCGCGTGGCAGTTTACATCGAATATGTTTTGCTCGACAATATCGTCATCGACTATTTGCTGCTGAAATACACTTTTAAACTCGTCGGGGGTAAAAGCGGATTTCGGCGGCTTTTCTTTTGCGCTTTTCTGGGCGCGGCGTTCGCGGCGGCGATGCCCCTCGTGCCCATGCCGCTTTGGGCGTCGGTCCCCGTCAAGGCGCTTTTTTCCGCCGCGCTCGTATGGGCGGCGGGCAGTTACGCGACGAAGAAAAGTTATTTCCTTTCCTTTGCCGTATTCAATCTGTATACCTTTCTGCTGGGCGGTTCGGTAACGGGGATATTCAATCTTTTCGCCCTGCCGCTCGATCGGGAATATTCCGTCGGGCTGATCGTATTGGCGGCGTATGTTTCGATCAGGCTCATGCACAAGGGCGTTGCCGTGCTGTACCGGCGCAAAAACGTTTATGCCTATGTGAGCGACTGCGAGATCACCCTGAACGGGACGACGGTGCGCGCGAAAGGCTTTCTCGATACGGGGAACAACCTGTACGACAGCAAGACGGATTCGCCCGTCGTCATCTGCAGCAGAAGCGTCGCCTTCCGCCTGAGCGATAATTTCAGGAACAAACTCGGCGGGCGGAAAATGAAGATCGTAACCGCCGCGGGGGAAAGCGAGATCACCGTTTTTAAAATCGATCGTTTGAAGATATATAACGGGGACAAGGCGAATATATATGATAATGTACTGCTCGGCGTGGCGGGCGCCGCGTTTCGGGACGGCGGATACGATTTGATAATACATAGCGAAATGATCGGAGGTTTGGGATGTTGAACGGGTTGATTGCGAAATTGAAACGGTTGCTTTGCGAGTTCGATTTAAGCGAAAATATCCTCTATTACATCGGCACGAACGAAGCGCTGCCGTCTCCTCTCGGGCAGGAAGAGGAGTGCCGTCTCGTCGAACGGATGGACGCGGGGGACGAAAGCGTGAAAGGCGCGCTCATCGAGCACAATCTGCGCCTCGTCGTGTATATCGCGCGGCGGTTTGACAATTCCGGCGTGGATCTCGACGATCTGATCTCCGTAGGCACGATCGGGCTGATCAAAGCGGTCAATTCCTTCAATTCGGATAAGAATATCAAATTGGCGACGTACGCCTCCCGCTGCATCGAAAACGAAATTCTGATGCACCTGAGAAAGACGGTGCGTTTGAAAAGCGAAGTTTCCTTCGACGAGCCGCTCAACACCGACTGGGAAGGCAACGAACTGCTGCTTTCCGACATCATGGGAACGGATTCCGACGTCGTGTACAAAAAGATCGAAAGCGGCGTGGAAAACGAACTGTTGAAGGAGGCGCTTTTAAAATTAAACAACCGCGAGCGCGAGATCATGTGCCTGCGCTACGGTCTGGACGGGGAAAGCGAAAAAACGCAGAAAGAGGTCGCAGACATGCTCGGCATATCGCAAAGTTACATATCGCGGCTGGAAAAGAAGATCATCGGCAGACTGAAAAAAGAATTTGCGAAAATGGTGTAAAAAGCGCCGCCGGCAAACCGCCGGCGGCGCTTTCGGAAAAATGTGGAAAAAGCCGGATTTTTATGAAAAATTTCTATTGACAAATATACGGTTTTACCGTATAATGAAACTGCTATGCACAACGCAAAAAAGGGGTAGCCATGAAAGAGTACGAAAGCCTGAAAAGAATCGGCACGGAAAAGCACAGAAGTTATTATATTCCGTTTTCCGAGGACGATAAAATCGCGCTGAAAAACGGTATTACGGACAGGGAAAAGAGTTCGCGCTTCATTTCTCTCGACGGCGTTTGGTCGATCAAAGAGCACGTTTCGCCGGAGAGCGCGGATATCGGGGAGGCCCTTACGGAAACCATCCCCGTGCCTTCCTGCGTGCAGGCGCACGGGTACGATAAGATCCAGTATACCAACGTCAATTATCCCATTCCGTTTTATCCGCCGCACGTTCCCAAGAAAAATCCCTGCTGGCATTATCGGAAAAATTTTTGCTTAAATCCCGAATCGGGGCAGAAATATTATCTCAATTTCGAAGGGGTGGACAGCGCGTTTTATCTCTATGTAAACGGCGCGTTCAAAGGGTATTCCCAGATCTCCCACGCGACGTCGGAATTCGACGTTACCGAACTTTTGAAAGACGGCGAAAACACCGTCGACGTGCTCGTTTTGAAATGGTGCGTTTCCACCTATCTCGAAGATCAGGATAAGTTCCGCTTTTCGGGTATTTTCAGGAGCGTTTACCTTTTGAAACGCCCCGAAAAACACATCGTCGACTACAAATTTTCGACGGCGATGAAAGACGGGGGATTTTTGTTCTCCTTTGCAAACGAGAGCGACGTGGATGCAGACATCGCCGTCGCCGGGCAGACCGCGCGCGTAAAGCGCCGCGGCAGGGCGGAGTTCTTCATAAAAAATCCCCGCAGATGGTCGGCGGAGCATCCTTATTTATACGATCTCACGATCCGCGCGAACGGGGAAATCATTCCGGAAAAAGTCGGTTTTATCGAGCCGCGCATAGAAAACGGCGTGTTTTTGCTCAACGGCGAGGCGGTGAAACTCAAAGGGGTGAACCGGCACGATTTCAACTGCAAAACGCTGGCTTCCGTCACGGTGGAAAACATGGCGGAGGATATCCGCTTGATGAAGGAACTCAACGTAAACGCCGTGCGCACGTCGCACTATCCCAACGCGCCGCAGTTTTATCAGCTGTGCGACGCGATGGGGCTTTACGTCGTCGCGGAGGCAGACCTTGAAACGCACGGCGCCTGCCAGTCCGCCGGCGGATACGATATAAAACGCTGGTCGGCATTTGCGGAGGATATGTTCTGGTCGGAAGGGATCTTGGACAGGAATGCCGCCTGCGTGGAACGGGAAAAGAACCGCCCCTGCGTCGTGATGTGGTCGCTTGGCAACGAGTCGAGTTTCGGCAAAGCGTTTTTCGCGGGGGCGAAATACGTGAAAAAGCGCGATTCTCGCCCTGTCCATTACGAAGGGCTGCAATGCGCCGATAAAAAATACTATTACACGAAGTTGACGGACGTCATCGGCATGATGTATCCCACCGTCGATTCGATAAAGAAAAATTTTCTGCAAAACGAGAGGGAAACCCGCCCGCTTTTGCTCACGGAATATACCCACGCGATGGGCAACAGCAACGGGGACATCGCGGAATACTGGAAACTCATCGACGTTTCGCCGCGGATCATCGGCGGATTCGTGTGGGAATGGGCGGATCACGCCGTAAAAACGAAAAAAGGCTTTCTGTACGGCGGCGATTTCGGCGAAACGGAACATGACGGAAACTTCTGCGTGGACGGGCTCGTTACGCCCGACAGAAAATTGAAATCCGGCGCGTTGGAAATGAAAGCGGTATACGGCGGCGTGCGGGAAAGCGAAAACGACGCCGCGATCCCCGCGTACCGTCCGTCCGGCAGAAACGTCGAGGTCGGCGTGAACGAAACCGAGGGAACGTTGGTTGTATCGAGGGCGGGAAGCGAAACGATCGGCGCCCAGATGAAAGTGAACGTTCTGCGCGCGTATATCGATAACGAATCCTATGACCCCGCCGAAACGTGGAACAAACTCGGCGTAAACAAGTGCGCGCCGTACTTTACGCACGTCGAGAAGGTTGAGGGCGGCGCGAAAATCACGGGCGCGGTGGTGGCAAACTGCCGTGCGCCGCTGGCGTATTTTACGTTGGAATACGCTGCGGAAAACAACAGGCTGGAAATCGGGCTGGAATACGAGATCGCCGCGCATGTTCCCAGTCTTCCGCGGTTCGGGCTGGAATTTTCCCTGCCGGAAAAATTCGCCGCCTTCGCTTACGTCGGATACGGCGAAAACGAAAGTTATATCGATAAGCGCATGAGCAGCAAAAACGGATTTTACGAGAGCGACGCGGAGCGCAACTTCACGCATTATATCATGCCGCAGGAAACGGGAAGCCATTACGGCTCGTCCTTTCTCGAAGTGAAAAATCTTTTCGTCCTCACGGCGGAAAAGCCCTTCAGTTTTTCCGTGCTGCCGTATACCACGCGGGAATTATCGGATGCGAAACACGATTTCGAACTGAAAAAGAGCGGCAGGGTGAACGTCTGCGTAGACGTCGCCCACCGCGGCATCGGTTCGCACTCCTGCGGGCCGAAACTCGATCAAAAGTACGAAATCCCCCGCAAGGGCAAAAACCGCTTTATCTTTGAATTCTGATCGTTTGAAAACGCCGCGCCGTTTCGTTTTGGCGAACGGCAAGCCGCCTTGGCGCCACGCGGGATAAGCCGGCGCGACGGTAAAATTTCCTTTTCGCGTATAAAAAGGAAAATTTTGCGGATAATCACAGCATAACCTCTTTTTTCCTTTTTCGGTTACATAGCGCTTCGGCGCGGAGGAGGGCGAGAATTGAAAGGCAAGGTGGTTATCTGCGGGGTGAACACGTCGGCGCTGCCGCTGGTCGGCGAAGAGGACGGCGAACGGCTGATGCGCGCGATCAAGGCGGGCGATGCCGACGCGCGCGAACGCTTTATCATCGGCAACATGCGGCTGGTGCTGTCCGTCATCAAGCGGTTTTGGGCGAAAAAAGCCAATTCCGACGATATTTTTCAGGCGGGCTGTATCGGGCTTATCAAGTCCATCGACAATTTCGATCCCGATGTCGGCGTGAAGTTTTCCACTTACGCCGTGCCGATGATCATCGGGGAAATCAAGCGCTTTCTGCGGGACGTGAATTCCCTGCGCATTTCGCGCAGCATCCGCGATACGGCGTATCGGGTGTTAAAGACCCGCAGCGAAATCGAGCGGGAGGACGAGGAAGCCACGTTGGAAAAAATCGCGGACAGGATGCACGTGGCGGTTTCCGACGTTTCTTACGCGCTGGACGCCATTTCCGACCCCGTTTCTCTGTACGATCCCGTATTCAATAAAGAGGGCGATACGCTGATGATCATGGATCAACTGGGCGACGAAAAGAATACGGACGAAAACTGGACGGAACACGTCGCTTTGGAAACGGCGATGTCGCGGCTGGGGGAACGGGAAAAACGCATCCTGAAACTGCGGTATTTTGAAGGAAAAACGCAGACGGAGATCTCCGAAGAGGTCGGCATATCGCAGGCGCAGGTTTCCCGTCTGGAAAAAAACGCTTTGAAATCGATAAAAAACTGCATCGAATGCTGAAAAAAGGGCGGGCTGCGGCTTGCCCCTTTTTTCGTTTTCGCTTAACGGCGCGGTATATTCCGTTCGGAAAACGCATAGGGTAGATTATGGAAATTTCGTACAGTGAATTGCGCGAACGCGAAGTGATCAACGTTGCGGACGGCAGAAGTTTGGGCAGAGTGTGCGATCTCGTATTTACTTATCCGGACGGCATCGTGTGCGGCATCGTCGTTCCGGGGCGGAAAAGGGGGTTTCCTTGGTTTTTCCGCCCCTGCAACAACGATATTTTCGTCGATCTCGAACAGGTGCAGAAAATCGGGAAGGACGTCGTTTTGGTCAATCTGGGCGGAACGAATCAGCCTCACCCGCCGAAAGACTGCCACCGTATCGGCGGGCGGGGCGCGGAAGAAGGGGAAAAGCCCCGCCGCAGCCGCATCGATATGAAGGATTACGAATGACCTGCGCTTGACTTGCCGGCGGAAAAATGCTACAATATTTCCGAGGTAACGATATGGAAACGATGTGGGCAGGCAGGTTCAAAAAGCAGATCAGTGAAATGACGAACGATTTCAACGCCTCGATAAAGGTCGACGGCAGGATGTTTGAAGAGGATATTCGCGGTAGCATGGCGCATGCCGCGATGCTCGGCGCGCAGGGGATCATCCCGAAAGAGGAGGCGGACAAGCTGATCGTCGGGCTGGAAGGGATCCTTTCCGATCTGAAAAGCGGCGCGCTGAAAATCGACGAGCGCGCGGAGGACATCCATATGTTCGTAGAAGCGGAACTGACGAAACGGCTCGGCGAAACGGGAAAACGGCTTCACACCGCGCGCAGCAGAAACGATCAGGTCGCCCTCGACAACCGCCTTTACGCGATGAAGGAGATCGCCGCCGTGCAGGCGGAAATCGAAAATCTGATCGCCGTTTTGGCAAAACTTGCCGAAGAGAATACGGAAACCGTCATGGCGGGCTATACGCATTTGCAGCGCGCGCAGCCGGTAACGTTCGCGCACCATCTTCTGGCGTACGCCGCGATGTTCATGCGCGATCACGACAGGCTTGCGGACGTAAAAAAACGCACCAACGTGCTGCCGCTCGGCTCCTGCGCGCTTGCGGGAACCACGCACCCGATCGATCGTTTCGCCGTGGCAAAACAACTCGGTTTTGCGGACGTCTGTTTCAACAGTATGGACGGCGTTTCCGACAGGGATTTTATGCTGGAATTCGCCGCCGCGCTCGCGGTTTGCATGATGCATTTATCGCGGCTGAGCGAAGAGGTGATCCTGTGGTGCAGCTGGGAGTTCAAATTTCTCGAACTCGACGACGCCTACGCGACCGGTTCGAGCATCATGCCGCAGAAAAAAAATCCCGATATATCCGAACTCGTCAGGGGGAAGACCGGCAGGGTCTACGGAAATTTGATGGCGCTGCTCACCGTGATGAAGGGGTTGCCCCTCGCCTATAACAAGGATATGCAGGAGGATAAGGAAAATCTTTTTGATTCCGGCGACACCGTGAAAACCTGTCTCGCCGTTACGGCGGAAATGCTGCGCACGGCGACGGTGCTCAAAGAGAATATGTTCAACGCGGGGCGGAAAGGGTTTATCAACGCGACGGACGTTGCCGATTATCTCGTGAAGAAAGGGGAGGCGTTTCGTTCCGCCTATAAGATCACGGGCGAACTCGTGGCGCTCGCCATCGAAAAGAACGTCTCGCTCGACGAACTTCCGCTTTCCGATTACCGCAGGTTTTCCCCGCTGTTCGGGGAGGATATTTATAAAGAGATCGATTTGAAAAACTGCGTAAAAAAGCGCACTTCGTACGGCGGACCCGCGGCGCCGTCGGTAAAAAAGCAGATTAAAATCGTGAAAGATTTTCTCGCTTCCGCAAAGCAATGAAAGCGAAATCCGTTCTGTTCCCGACAAACGTAATGTTTGTATGAATTATAAGCAAACAACTGTTGATTTTAATATAAATTCTATTTCATAAACGCCATGCGCCCCGCGAACGTTTCGTTCGCGGGGCGCATGATGTTGAAAGCGATTTATTTCGTTTCAAAAAACCGATCGTTTTTGATTTCCACCGTTTCGGGAAGTTTTCCGTCCACGTAAAACCAATTGCTTTCGTCCAGCCTGCCGCCGTCGCAGATCTTCGTGATGTCGCACTTTACGTAAGTGCCTTTCGCGGTGGCGAGGATCTCGCCTTCTTCGTTTTCGATAAACCCTTCCGCGATGTAAACGCGGCTCGTATCGCGAGTGATTTTGCCCACGCATTTCGTCGGTCTGTCGAGGGAAACGGGTTTTTTAAAACGCACGTCGAGTTCGCCGGTAACCGCCCAAACGTCGGGCGCGCCGATCTGAACGGCCCTGCCGAGGGTCTCGTCCAGCAGGGCGCAGATCATGCCGCCGTGCATGCGGTTCGGGTAACTTTGATGGATCTCTTTCGGGTCGGTGATGCCGACCATCCATTGATTTTCCAGTTCGTAAAACACGCTTTTGAGCGACGCGTCGTTTTTCGTGCCGCATACGATACACATATCGGAGTTGTTCTGTTTTTTTACTACTTTGTACAGCATACTGCCACCTCTTTTCCGCCGTCAGCGGGTGAAATTCGTTTTGATCTTTTTTTCGATCGCGGGTTTCGCGGTTTTGCTTTGCGCCATAACCTTGATGAGATACGCCATGTTTTTGCCGAGAACGCGCATGGTCTGCAACCCTTCGAGATCCTTTTCCACATCCGCGGGGGAATTGCCGTGCACCTGATTCCAGTAGTTGGAACCGACAACGAACATGTTGGAAATCAGCAGGTATTTATTGAGTTCGTCGAAAGTCGCCGTGTTGCCGCCCCGCCGTGCGGAAACGACGCACGCGCCCGCTTTGTGTTCGAAAATACCGCGGTCCGCGCAGAAGAGCCTGTCGAGAAAGGAAACGAGCGTGCCGTTTGCCGATGCAAAGTAAACGGGGCTGCCGATGACGATGCCGTCGCATTCCTTCATCAGGCGGATGGCCTCGTTCACGCTGTCGTCGGTTACGCACTGGTGTAAAGACGCGCAGCCGCCGCAGGCGAAACAGCCGTGCGCCACGCTTTCGCCGACGCCGATATCCATGAAAATGCTTTCCACGCCTTCTTCTTTGAGGGACGCGGCAACTTCCTTTAACGCCCGTTTGGTACAGCCGTTTTCGTGCGGGCTGCCGTTTATCATCAGAACTTTCATACCGTAACTCCTTTTATCTTTTTTAAAAAGTTTACTATACTTTTCAGGAAAAGTCAATCCGTCGGGGAAATTCTTCGCGGAATTTTTACGAAAAAAAACGGCGTTCCGCCGGCAGTTTTTTCGTAAAACGGGGAAAGGAAAAGAGGAAAAAAATAACGGCGCCGCCCGTTTCAAAGGCAGAACCGAGGTTTGAAACCGAAAATTTTACCGACCGCGCTGGCGTTTTTTCAGGGGCAGCCGCCAGATAAACTGCAATTCGTTTTTCGTTTCTTCGTCGCAATAAACGCCGCGGCGGATTTCCGTTAAGATCGCGCCGTGTTTCAAATAAAAAGCATAAGCGGCGGCGTTATTGTTCTGGCTTTCGATCTTCATTTCCGAAAAACCGTGTTTTTCCGCCCAATCGAGGGCGGAAGAGAACAGCGCCGAGCCTACGCCGTTTCTCCGATACGCTTCCGCCACCCGCAGATCCCATAAAACGCACAGATCGTTGCGGTTTTCAAGCATGTTCACGCCTTCCGTGCGGCAGGCGAGCGTCAGCCCGCCGACGGGTTTTTCGCCGTCGAACGCCATAAAAAACGCCCAGTTGGCGATGTCGAAGATCTTTGCGTCCCGTTCTACGGAAAAATATTTCCCCAGATCTTTCCGATAGGGCGATACCCTTCGCTTTTCCAAACGAAAGGGAAAAATCTCGTTTACGGGGAACAGTTCTTCCGAAACGGTGAAACGCATATCCACTTCGCCGTATCTGCGGTATTCGGCGGGCGTTAAAAGCCTGATCTTTGTTTTTTCACGGTTCATATACGTCGTTGTTCATCGCCGCGCGTGGGATGTCAGTAGCCCCTCAGCGCGACGCGGGCGATCTTCTTTTCGGCGATGGTTTTCCATTCCTCGGCGGTCTTTTCGTCGACTTCGTGCAGGTCCTCGCGGATGCAGTTCCCGCTGTCTTTAAAATGCTGTAAAAAGTACCGTTTTGCGCCCGCGAGCCAATCGGCGATCCCGCGTATGTCGTCGGCGGAGATAAATTCTTTGACGAGCGTCGTGCGGAATTCGTATTCCACGTTGCCTTTTTTAAGCAGTTTCACGCTTTCTTCCACGGGGGAAAGGTCGAAGTTTTCCACATCGACGGTTTCCGCGTAGCGTTCTTTGCTGTTCTTGATGTCCATGGCGATATAGTCCACGATCTTTTCCTCGATGAACGAGGCGAGAACGTCCGGCCGCGTACCGTTGGAATCGAGTTTTACTTCGTAGCCGAGTTCCCGTACTTTCAGGATGAATTCTTTCAGATCGGGCATCAGCGTCGGTTCGCCGCCCGTGATCGCCACGCCCTGCAAAACGCCTTTGCGCTTTTTCAGGTAATCGAAGATATACTCCTCCGAAAGCGCGCCCTGTCCCGCGGGATCGAGCACGAGCGGCGCATTGTGGCAGTACGGGCAGCGGAAGTTGCAGCCGCCCGTGAACACCGTCGCCGCGATGTGGTTGTCGAAATCGACGAGCGATAATTTTTCCATTCCCAGTATTTTCATAGCAAAAACATTGTACCACAAAACCCCGCGCAAAACAACCGTTGCGCGGCAGAAATCCGTCGGCGAAACGAAATTTTTCGATTGCGATCTTTGCTTTTACGCGGGGCCGGCGCGGAGATCTGCCCCGCCGCGCGACCGCCGCGCTTTGCCGAAGACGCGCAAAAAACGGAAAAAACCGCGCGATCGGCACATCGGACGGTTTTCGTAACGTTCCTCCGCGCGCGCTGTCGTCCAAAAAGCCGGCAATTTCTTATTTGCGGAAGGTTCTTTTTCGATAAAGGTTTATAAAACCGGCAGGAAACGGTATTGCGCGATGTTGAATTTTATACGGGAATGGGGATAGAAAAGATCAACACGTTTGCGGCGTTTATAGATAAGGAATATTTTCATAGATACGGCAAGCGGAAAATAACGGAACTCTGCTTAGTAATTGCGGGTTCGGAGAAGGGCTGAAGAAATGCAAAAAAAGCGAAAAATTTCAGGTCGGGCTGAGGTTTATCCCGAAACAATCTTTTGCGAAAACCAAAGCGGGCTCTGACTTTTTGTCAGAGCCCGCTTTGGTTGCCTTTGGTAGCACCACGGGGAATCGAACCCCGGTTTCCGCCGTGAGAGGGCGGCGTCTTAACCGCTTGACCATGATGCCGTTTTCCTTTACGGTGCAATCATTATATCATATCGTTCGGGATTTTGCAATGATTTTTCGGTAAATTTCCGAAAAAGGCGGGGCGGAAAAGGTTTTCCGCGGCCGCAAAAATAAAATCGCGCGCTGTGCGGCAGTTCATATCCAACCCCTCCGCAGGCGATAAAAAACAAAAAACCCGCCGTTGCCGACGGAAAAGATATTTTAAACCCCGTTTCAAAAACAGGCGAATGCCACGCTTGCTGCTTCTGACCTCCTTAATGAAAAGGCTCTGCATATCAGCATAGACAAAATGGCTTCTGATTATTATTTGTGGAGCAATTCATCTTCCCAATCGCACAGGGCAGGCTTTATTTGTTTGTCATATTTATTGTAGCATATTTTCGGCGAAATGCAAAGCGTTAGCGCAAATTTTTTAAAAAGGGCGTAAAATTGACGCCGTGGCGGCTGTCGATGCCATGTCCGATCGCGTAAGATACGCATTGCGAAACGAAAGCCGACGCCGCCTTTACGCAGTTTTCCGCCGTTTCGCCGTTTAAAAGACGGCCTAAAAACACCGAGTCGAACAGATCGCCCGTTCCGGAATAGGCTTTCGGGAAGTATTCGCATTCGAAAAGGAACTTATTTCCGTCAAAACAACAGCCGTTGAACAGCCTTTTTTTCCATTGCGCGCCCGTTACGATCACGTTTTTCGCACCGTAGGCGTGCAGTTTTTCGGCGAGTTCGAGCAGCCGCTCTGTGAAATTTTGCAGATCGCCTTCCCGCAGGAACGAAGAATAATCCTCTTCGGCAAG
>CALVUL010000088.1 GCA_944363555.1 uncultured Clostridia bacterium | reverse complement strand
ATTAAAAAGCCGCTCGTCAGCTATCATAAATTCAACGAAAGGGAATGCGCGGAAAAACTCGCCGCGCGGCTGAGAGCGGGGGAAAACGTCGCCCTCGTCAGCGACGCGGGCATGCCGCTCGTTTCCGATCCCGGGGGCGCGCTGGTGCGCCTGTCGATCGAGGAGGGGCTGCCGTACACCGTCGTCCCGGGGCCGACGGCTTTCGTCTCCGCGCTGGCGCTTTCCGGACTGGATACGGCGCGCTTTTGTTTTCTCGGCTTTCTGCCGGAAAAGAAAGCCGAGCGCGAAAAACTGCTTTCTTCCGTGAAGGAAATGCCCGCAACGCTGGCGTTTTACTGCGCCCCGCACGACGTGGAAGCCTGCGTTTCCGCCCTGTACGCCGCTTTGGGAGAGCGGCGCGCCGTCGCCGTCAGGGAGATCACGAAACTGCACGAGGAACGGCGGGAATTTCTTTTGTCGGCAGGGTTGGGCGGCGAGCCGCGGGGGGAGTACGTGCTGCTCGTGGAGGGCGCGGCGGGGGAAAACCCGCTGAACGCCCTTTCGGAAAAAGAGCATATCGCTTATTATCTCGATCGGGGGATGGGCAAAAAAGAGGCGCTCAAAGCCGCCGCGAAGGACCGCGGCGTTGCGAAGAGCAGTTTGTATAAATATACGGTGGAAGAATAAACTGCGCCCCGCGTGCACGGCACGCGGGGCGTAAAATCATTTGGTCGTGGAGCCGAAGCCGCCGTTTCTCGCGGCGACGGCGTCGTCGTCCTCCGTGATGAAAAACTCAGTAAAGATCCCTTGGGCGAACCCCTGCCCTTTTTTGACGGTTACGGTTTTGCCTTCGTAAGAGCAGTTGGAAAGTTTTACGACGATATGCCCTTCGTTGTCGGAAAAATAGTAATCGGCGTCGATGATGCCCACGGTGTTGTCGAGCTGCAGGCGGTATTTAAAGCCCAGCCCGCTGCGGGGATAGAGGGACAGAACGTACCCTTGCGCGATTTTCGCGCGCACGCCCGTGGGGATCTTCACGCTCTCGCCGGCGCGGAGCGTAAAATCGGCGGGGGCGAAAAAATCGTACCCCGCGCTGCCCGCCGTGGCGCGGCGGGGCAATACGACGTCGGCATAATCGGCGGCAAAGGCGCAATCTGTTTTTGCGCACTCGAAGACTTCTCGGCTTACTTTTTCGAATTTCGCTACGGCTTTCATACGAAGAGTATACCATAAAATCCGTTTTTCGGCAACAAAAAACTCCCGCCCGCGGCGGGAGTTTTTCAAGAGTTTTTACACCATGTTGATAAATTTGTCGTAGGTTTCGGGGAAGAACATGAACACCACGATGAGCGCGAGCAGGGCGATGAAGATGATCTGGAACACGAGATTGCGTTTGGACATCGCCTCCAGCCCCACCACCGCGACGAGCAGCAGCGAACCGTAGGTGCGCAGGATCTCTAAAATGTTCAAAAACGTCCCTTCGGGGATAAAGCCGAATTTGGCGTTGACGATAAGCAGCGCGTACACGAGCACCATGACCACCGCGAGAATCTCGCCGATAATGTCCCACACTTTTTCCATACCTTTAAACATAACTTCTTTTCTCCTTATTCGGAATTTCCCTTATTCGGGATGGTTTCATTATAGCCGAAAGAAAACCGTTTGTCAAACGGCGGAAGAAAAAACGCCGCCGGCAGGGCGAAAAAACATAAAAAATTGCGGGCGCGCCTTCCGGCGCGCCCGCAGGGCGTTGTTTCGTTTTCGTTACGGATTGTTCCGCCGCATGTAATCGATATCCGACTGCATCGACGCGGCGATATCCGCCTGCTGGCGGGCGTAATCGGTCTGTTTTTCGCTTTCCTCGGCGATCTTCGCAAGGTTTTTCGCCTGCGCGTCCGCCGCGGCCGCCTGCTGCTTGGCGTAGTCCGCCTGTTTCTTCGCGTATTCCGCCTGCTGTTTGGCGTAGGCTTCGGCGTTCTGCTGGGAGCGGAGCTGTTCCATGCTGATGTTCTCGATCTTGGCGCGGTGCTGCGCTTCCGCCTGCATCCGCGCGTTTTCGGCGTGGCGGCGCTCCAAAATGTCGTAAACCTCTTTCAGATTTTCCGCCCGCGAAGAATCCAGAAGCTGCGCGCCCGCTTCAAGGTCGGAAGCGCCGGTAAATTCCGCGGGGAAGGGGGCGAGATAATACCCTTTGATGAGTTTTCCGATGATATTGTTGTTCAGGGTATCGAAATAAAAATCGGAATGTTCTTTGGCTTTCGCCGACTGTTCATCGTAAAATTTCTGCAATTCGGCGTCCCGTTCGTTCATTTCGTCGAGGACGGGGGAGGCTTGCACATAGGCGTTCACGGCTGACTTTAGCTTTGCGTTGGTACGGTAAAGCGCGAAAGAGGCGATGATCGAGCCGACGATGGCGATAATCAGCCCGACGGCGAGCCCCGATCCGTAAAAGAAACGAATCATCCCTTCCGTGAAGCGCATGAGGGCGGGGGACAACATGGGGGACAAGAGCGGCCACGGGTTATTGCGGAAATACGCGTAAAGGACGATGCAGATGATCCCCACGACGAGAGGGATCAGGGCGAGCAGTTGTTTTACAAGGCTTTTCGCCTCATGCGCCTGTTTTTCGGCAACCTGCTTTTTCAGATCTTCCGCCGTTTTGTCGTTCGGGCGTTTGCGGCCCGCGCCGAGCGCCATTCTCTTTAAGCCCAGCGCGCCGTATTGCACGGCGTCGTTCACCAAAAGCGACTGGATATCGACGCAGCCCTTGGCGAAGATCAAGGCGTTGCGGGCGTCGTTTTTCTTTTCCGGCTCGTTGTGGTATTCGCCGTTATACACGGCGTTTCCCTGCATCGAATCGTTATAGAGTTTGTCCATCGTTTCCAGCGCCTTCTGCGAATTTTTCAGTTTTTCGATATAGGCGTTTTCCTCTTCTTCGAACGCCGCTTCGAGCTGTTTGCGCGTGTCCTCGAAATCGCAGTGCAGCCCAAGTTCGTATTCGAGCGCCGCGTCGATGCGCTTTTTCGTTTTTTCGGGAAGTTTCAGGGGCTTTTTTTCAGCCTGTTCCTGCTTGTTTTTCTCGTTTTCGGGCATAAAAAATCTCCTTTTATATATATTGATTCCATTATAGTCATTTTTATGACTATTGTCAAGCGTCTGACTATATATTATAATAAATCGGATGATAAGTTATCGTCCGTTTTGGCAGACGTTGAAGGAAAAGAACGTATCTACCTACACTCTGATCAACAAATACGACATCAGCAGTGCGACCATCGACAGGATGCGCAAGGGGCAGGGGATCAGTACGGCGAAGATCGACGATTTTTGCCGGATCCTCGGTTGCGGCGTGGCGGATATCGTGGAATATGTAAAAGACGAAAACTGAACTTCCCCCGCGGCGCGCCGCGGGGGAAGATTTATGTTGACACGGGCGGCGAAATACGCTATACTGAAAACGGGTGAAAGGCTATGCGATGCATCGGTTTGGACATCGGCGGAACGAAATGCGCCGTTTCCCTTGCGGAAACGAAAGGCGGCGTTGAAATTCTGCAGAAAAAAGAAGTGCCCACGGCGGGACCGGAGGAAACGCTCGGCGCGCTTTCGCCGTATATCGGCGCGTTTGCGCGCGGCGGGTGCACGCGCGCGGGGATCTCCTGCGGGGGCCCCCTCGATCCGAAAGCGGGGGTGATCGTATCTCCGCCGAATCTGCCGCTCTGGCACGGTTTTGCGATCTGCGGGTATCTGCAAGAGCGTTTCGGGCTGCGATCCCGCCTTTGCAACGACGCCGACGCCTGCGCGCTGGCGGAATGGAAGTACGGCGCGGGGCGGGGATGCGAAAACATGGTGTTTCTCACCTTCGGCACGGGGCTGGGCGCGGGGTTGATTTTGAACGGGAGACTTTACGAGGGCGCCAACGGCAATGCGGGGGAAGTCGGGCACGTCCGCCTGTCGGGAAACGGGCCTTACGGTTACGGCAAAAACGGCTCTTTCGAGGGCTTTTGCAGCGGCGGCGGCATCGCCCGCCTCGCCGCGGAGATGGCGGGCGCGCTGCCGTCCCTGCCCGCCTGCGTGAAGGAAATGGGG
>CALVUL010000087.1 GCA_944363555.1 uncultured Clostridia bacterium | reverse complement strand
TCTTTTTTTTTTTTTTTGTGTTACAATATAAATATGGCATCCTATCTGACCCACATCCTCGCCGCGAAAAAGACCCTCGAAACGCTCGGCGGAAGCGATTTGCCCCCGATCGATCCCGCCTCCTTTTACGCCGGCGCCGCGGGGGGCGACGCGTTTTTTCTTTACCGCCCCGTGCGGAAAAAGGGATACAATCTCGGCAGGCTCCTGCACCGGAAAAACGTTTACGGATTCTTCTGCGCCGCCAAGGAATACGCGCGCAAGGCGGGCGATTATTCCTATATCTTCGGTTATATCACCCATTACGCGGCGGACATCACGTTCCATCCTTACGTCTACGCGGCGGAATACGCCGCCCTCGAAACCCTGCCCGAACGCCGCAGAAAGGACAAGATCCACTTCCTCATCGAAAGCGACATAGACAAACTGCTCGCCGACCGCTACGCCGGCGGCGACACCGCGATCCGCGTGCCCGCCCTTTCTCAGAGCGCCTGCGCGCGCGCCTGCGCCCTGCTGGTCTACGCCGCCGGAAAGGCGTACCGGCTGAAACTCTCTCCCGACGCGCTCCGCCGCAGTCTGCAGGCGTTTCCCCGCCGCCAGCGGTATTTCTGCCGCCCGCACGGCAAGCGGCGCAAGCGCATTTACCGCTTTGAAAAGGCGCTGGGGCTGCCCCACGTGCTTTCTTATCTTTGCATCCGCGAAACGCCCGATAAAGCCTTCGAAACCCTGCCCGACGGCAAGGGCGGGCGGAAATCGATCTACGAACTGTTCGGGATCGCCGCGGAACGCGCCGCCGCCATGATCCGCGCGTTCGCCGCGGAAGACGTCCCCGACAAGGCGCTCTTTTCTTCCGATTTCAACGAGGGAAAAAAGGACTGAATCAAACGAAAAAACGCGGCGCGCCGCGTTTTTTTATGCGTTTTTTATTTTTATGCGTTTTTTTAAAAAACGCCGTCTTCGCCCTTCGGTTTGTTTTTGACGATCTCTTTGACCGCCTGCGATACGTACCCGACGGGAACGAGGGTTATTTTATCCTTAAAGCCCTCCGCCGAGCGGAGATTGCCGCGCGGCAGGATGACGCGCTTAAACCCCGCGTTGACGCATTCGCGGATGCGCGCTTCCGCATGGGAAACGCCCCGAACTTCGCCCGTGAGCCCCACTTCGCCGAAACACGCCGTCGCCGCGTCCGCGGGAACGCCGGTATACGCGCTCGCCAGCGCGAGCAGCACGGCGAGATCCACCGCCGGTTCGCTCAGGCGGATGCCCCCCATCGCGTTGAGATATACGTCCTGCGAATAAAAGGGCAGCCCCGCCTTCTTTTCCAGAACGGCGAGCATTAACACCATCTTGTTGTAATCGATGCCGAGGCTCATCCGCCGCGGCATGCCGAACACCGTTTTGGAGACCAGCGCCTGCACTTCCACCAGCACGCTGCGGTTGCCGGAAAAAAACGGCGTAACCACGCTGCCGGCGTTTTCCCCGCGGGAACTGCTCATGAAAATGCCGGAATAATCCTTTACGCCGACGAGCCCGCTCTCGCGCATCTCGAAAACGCCCACCTCGTTGACCGACCCGAAACGGTTTTTGACCGCCCGCAGGATGCGGTAGTTGTTTTCCGCGTCGCCCTCGAAGTACAGCACGGTATCCATGATGTGTTCGAGCACTTTCGGCCCTGCGAGCGAGCCCTCCTTGGTAACGTGCCCCACCAGAAAGACGGTAACGCCCTTCGCCTTGGCGACGCGCATCAGTCGGGAGGCGCACTCCCGCACCTGCCCCACGCTGCCCGCCGAAGAGGACATCGCCTCGAGGTACACCGCCTGTATGGAATCGACGATCAGAACGTCCACCCCGTCAAGGCAGTTTTCGATGTTTTCCAACACCGTTTCGTTCATCACGAGCAGTTTGTCCGAATGCACGCCCAGCCGGTTACAGCGCAGTTTCAGTTGGGAAACGCTCTCCTCCGCCGAAACGTATAAAACCTTCTTTTCTTCCGCCAAAAACCCCGCCACTTCCGTCAGCAGGGTGGATTTGCCGATCCCCGGGTCGCCGCCGAGCAATACCATCGACGCCGGCACGATGCCCCCGCCGAGCACCCTGTCCAGTTCCGCGCTGCCCGAACGGATACGGGCGAAACGCTCTTCCTTCACTTCGCTCAGCGGGCGGGGGCGTTCGAAACGCGCGGCGCGTTCCTTCGCCTGCGGCAGGGGTTCGGCGATCTCCTCCACAAAACTGTTCCATGCGCCGCAGTTCGGGCATTTTCCCAGCCACTTGGGGCTGAGAGCCCCGCATTCGGCGCACACGTAGGTCGCGGTGGTTTTCGCCATGGTTATTTCTGCGCCTTATCGTAAAGCCGGATCCACGCCTCGGCTTTTTTCAGGAATTCCGCGTTATCCTGCGTCTTTTTCATCAAAGAAAGCAGGCTTTCGAGGGAATCCTGCCGTTCGGAAAGGATCTTGCGCAGCGCGTACTGCACGTCCGTTTCCTTTTCGGTGAGGAGCAACTCTTCCTTGCGCGTGCCCGATTTCACGAGGTCGAACGCGGGGAAGATCCTGCGGTCGGCGAGCGCGCGGGAAAGGTGGATTTCCATATTGCCCGTGCCTTTGAACTCCTCGAAGATCACGTCGTCCATACGGTTGCCCGTTTCCACCAGCGCGGTGGAAATGATGGTCAGCGAACCGCCCTCTTCGATGTTGCGGGCGGCGCCGAAAAACTTCTTCGCGCCTTCCAGCGCGGCGGGGTCCACCCCGCCGGCGAGCGTTCTGCCGGAACTTTCCGTGACGGCGTTGTACGCCCGCGCGAGACGGGTGATGCTGTCCATCAGGATGATAACGTCTCTGCCCGCTTCCACCATCCGTTTGGCGCGGCTCAAAACCATTTCCGCCACGTGCGTGTGGTGAAGCGCGCGCTCGTCGAAAGTGGAATAACACACTTCCCCGTTGACGCTGCGCTGCATATCGGTAACTTCTTCCGGCCGCTCGTCGATAAGCAGCACGAAGAGTTTAGCGTCGGGATACTTATCGCCGATGGTCTGCGCAAGGGTCTTCAAAAGGGTGGTCTTGCCCGCGCGCGGAGGCGCGACGAGCAGCCCGCGCTGCCCGAACCCCAGCGGCGTGAACACGTCCATCAGGCGGAGGGAGAGTTCCTGCTCGCCCTTCCGCTCCAACCGCAAACGGCGGGTGGGATAGCAGGGGACGAGGTCGTCGAACTTCGCGCGGTGTTTGAACACTTCGGGGGAAAGATCGTTGACGGAGATCACTTCCTGCAGCGCCGCGGAGTTGCCGCTTTCGCGCGAAAACTTCGCGCGGGCGCGCACCTTGTCGCCGCCGCGCAGATTGTAGCGGCGGATGTTCTGTGCCGAAACGTAAATATCCTTCTGCGAACTTTCGTAAAAATTCACGCGGATGAATCCGTAGCCGTCGGGCTTCACGTCCAGAACGCCTTCCGCCTCGAACTCGTCCGCAGTGTGGTCTTTAAGCGACCACGCCTGCTTCTCGCCGCCGACGCGGCGGTAGGGATTGAGAGGGTCGTAGCAATCCTCCTCGTACTCTTCTTTCCAGTTATCCAGATCCATCTGGATCTTGCGCGGCGCCCCCCTGCCCGACGGCACGACGGGATCGACGGCGCCCTTCTGGATATCGAGGATGTCCTTGATGAGATTTTTTTTCGACAGGGCGGTGGGCGCCCTCACGCCGATCTGCACGCCGATTTCCCTGAGCATGGCAAGATGCAGCCCGTCAAGTTCCTTTTCCGTGAAAATTTTAAGTCTTTGGCCCATGATTGTTCCTCTTTGGCTTTCGCTTCCCCCCCACTGCAAAAAGAGCGATTGAAAAACAAAATTGCCAATCAAAAATTATTTTGTTTAATTATATCATATTTTTGAAAAACGTTCAACGATTTTAACTACATTCCGCGATAAATCTTGCCGTAAATTTCTTCGGCGTACGCATCCGCCACGTCGATCCCCGCGGCGCGCGCGATCCCGCCGAAAAAGGCGTTGGAATTGACTTCGCAAAGATAATCCCCCGTTTCGTCGCTTAAAATGTCCACGCCGGCGTAATCGAGTTTCAAAATCCCGCTCGCCCGTTCCGCGATGAAGATCTGCGCCGCCGTCGGCAGCACGCGTTCCCCCGTGCCGCCCCGCTCGATGTTGGAACGGAAATCGCCGCGGTTCACCCGCCGCATCGCCGCCGCGACCTTTCCCCCCACGGTAACGATGCGGAGATCCTCCCCGCCCCTGCCGATGAATTTCTGATAGAGATGGGGGAAGAGCCTGAATTTTTCAAAATATTCCCCCATTTTTTCGCGGTTTTCCGCCAAAAACACCCCTGCGCCCATCGAACCGTACGCCTTTTTCACCACGACGGGGAAGCCCAGCCGCGCCGCCGTTTTGTCCAAAAACGCCGCGTCGTCGTTTTCCGCGTACATCAGCGGGGCGGGGACGGTTTCCGGCATCCGGATGCCCGCCCCCGAAAGGGCGATGAATGTGAGCATTTTGTCGTCGCAAAGGCGGATGGCTTCCGCGCCGTTGAAGAGTTTCACGCCACATTTTTCCAGCATCAGCGCCGCGTTCACGTCCTTATCGAGAAAGATGCAGAAATCGCACGGCGGCAGATCGGCGCGCACGCTTTCCCCCTCGATCCGCAGCCCCAGATCGGCGGTGGGGACAGCGTTTATTTCCACCCCCCGCGCGGCGAACGCCCTCCGCAGCGCTTCGCATTGGTTGAAAAGCGCTGCGTTCTTGAAATATTTGTTGATCGCAATAAGCCCTTTTTTCATCTTTCCTCCGCGATATGCGCCGCCGCGGCGGACGCCGAAGCGAACGCCCAGTGCAGGTTATAGCCGCCGCAGTCGCCGTCCACGTCCAGCGCCTCGCCCGCGATATACAGCCCCGCCGAAAGCCGGCTTTCCATGGTGCGTTCGTCCTCCTCCTCCGCGTTGACGCCGCCGGCGCTCACCTGCGCCGCGTCGAAGCCGAGGGAACCCGTAACTTTCAGGCAAAAATGCTTGATGAGCCGCGCCAGCGCGGCGACGTCGCCCCCCGCCCGCTTTTCCAGCATGCGCCCGAGTTGGTTGTGCAGGATCCCCCCCGTGAGCGGCATGCCGAGCGCGGCGCGGCTTTCCAGCATCGCCGCCGTTTCCCTTTCCGAAAAATCAGGCAGGAATTCCGCTTCCAGCACGCCGCCCGCCGACGCCGCCCCCGAAACGGCGAACACCGCCGATCCCGAAACGCCGTAATCGGTAAAGAGCAGGTCCCCGCGGCTTTCCGCCGCATAACGCCCCGCCGCCTTCACGCGCGCCTCGGCGCGGATGCCCTTCAGACCGCGCAGCGGCTCCGTTTCCGTTTTGAGTTGCACGAGGGAGGGATAAAGCGGGGTGATCGTATGCCCGAACCCTTCCGCCAGCGCGAAAGCCGTGCCGTCCGTCCCCAGATGTTTCGCCGCCGCGCCGCCGAAGGCGAAGATCAGCGTTTCCGCCGTTACGCGGCGGCCGTCCTCCGCGGTTACGATATAGACGCCCCCCCGCCGCTCCGCCTTGACCGCGCGGAAGGAAAACGCCGTCTTTCCGCCCGCCTTTTCGATGCGGAAACGCAGCGCGTCCGTTACCGAAGAAGCCTGTTTCGAGAGGGGGTATTTCTTCCCCTCCTCCGCCGTCAGAAAGATCCCCGCCGAACGGTAAAATTCCCGCGCGCTTTCGTAAGGAAAGGCGGCGAGAACGGCGTCGGGAAAACCCTTCTTCCCGCTTCTGTAATGCTCGGGCGAAACATCGCTGTTGGTTATGTTGCCCTGCCCGTTGCCCGTGAGCGAGAGTTTGCGCCCCGCGCGCTCGCCGCGTTCGAGGACGCATACTCCCCCGCCGTACTTTTCCGAAAGGCGCGCCGCCGCGACGAGCCCCGCGGCTCCGCCGCCGACGATCGCCGTTTTGTATTTTGTTTCCATGATCCCTCTTTCTGCCCGTTTTTGCCGGCGGCAACCGCCGACAACGGGATTTTTTTCTATTTTATCATAAAAAAAACGGAAAAGCCACAATTTTTCCTATTGACTTAAATCAAAATGTGTTATATAATAGTATCGGAAAGAAAAATCCGCTCTGCCGAAGCGACGCGGCGGCGCAAACGAAAAAGGAGCGTAAAAAATGACAGAATTTTTTGCACAGGTAGGCGATTTTTTCACAAACACGTGGAATGAAAACCCGGGATACATTTACGCCGCGGGCGGCGTGCTGCTGGCGGTGATCCTTGCGATAATCATCGGCTGCGCGGTTTCCAAGAGGAAGAAAAAAGCCGCGGCGGCGAAAAACGAAGAACCTGCGGAAACTTCCGCCGCCGTAAGGGAAGAGGAAGTTTCCGGCGCGCCGCGCGCCGTCGAAACAACGGCGCAGCCCGCGGCAGAAACGGCGGGCGCGGAAGACGCCGCCCCTGCAAACGAATCCGCGGCAACGGCGCCCGCGGCGGAACGCGCGCCGCGGGAAGCGCAGACGAGCGCGCCCGCCAAAGCCCCCGCGGCGGCAAACGCGGGCGAGAAAAAGCAAAGCGCCCCCGCGCCGCAGCAAAGACCTGCGGCACAGGCGAAGCCCGCACAGCAAAAACCTGCGGCGCAGGCGCAAGCGCCTGCAAAAACCGCCGAAACGAACGGCGCGGCGAAGAAAAACGACCACTCCGCCATCTATCACGTAACCCGCCGCAAAGAGGACGGCAAATGGCAGGTAAAATACGCCAAAGGCGCGAAAGCCATCAAACTTTTCGATACGCAGGCGGAAGCCGCGGCGTTCGCGCGCAAGATCGCGGATAACTGCGACGGCTCCGTGGTCATCCACAAGGTTACGGGGCAGATCCGCAAACTGAAAGAAAAACTGCCGGAAACGCCCGCCAAAAACCGCGAACAAAACGAAAACGAAGAAGAATAATCCTCCTTTGTTTTTCAAGCCGCCGCAATCCGTTGGGATTGCGGCGGCTTTTTATATAGCATGGAAAGCGGAAGCGTTTCGTAACGGACATCGAATTGAAAGCGTTATCGGAAATATTCCGCGTAAGCACGGATTTTTTAATCGGAAAAAACGAACGCTAAGAAAAAACGCGGTCGAGAAATGTTTCTCGGCCGCGTTGTTTTACATCTGATCGGGGATCTCGATGCCGAGCAGCCCGAAGGCGGTTTTCAGCACGGTGTGCGCCGCTTTCGTGAGGGCGAGGCGGAAATTCTTCACGTTTTCCTCGCTGCCGATGATCTTATCCGCGATATAGAACTTGTTGTACGCCTTGGCGAGATCGACCGCATAGCGCGTAACGAAAGAAGGTTCGTATTTCTCCCCCGCCTCTTTCACCACGTCGGGGAACGCCCCCAGCAGGGCGACGACGGCGTATTCCTCCTCCGTGAGCGATTTTACCGTAAATCCGCCGAAATCCCCGCCTTTTTTGAGCACGCTGTTGCACCGCGCGCCGGTATACTGCACATAGGGGCAGGTTTCGCCGTCGAAGTTGAGCACCTTGTCGTAACTGAACACGATGTCCTTGATCTTGTTGTTGTACAGCGCGCTGAAGATCACCGCGCCCGTACCCACCTGCCGCGCCACGTCCGCCTTGTTTTCCAGCGTTTCGTTCTTTTCCTCGATGATGCGCGCCGCCTTTTCCACGCATTTATCGAGCACGTCCTCCAAAAACACCACCTTTCCCGAGCGGGTGCTCATGGAACCGTCCTCCATAGACACCATGCCGTAGGAAACGTGCACAAGGTCTTTCGCCCATTCTTTGCCCATGAGTTCCAGCACCTTGAAAAACTGGCGGAAATGCAGATCCTGCTGATACGCCGTAACGTAGAGACATTTATAAAAATCGTAGGTGTTTTTGCGGTATACCGCCGCCGCCATATCGCGGGTGGCGTAGAGGGAAGAACCGTCCTTTTTCAAAATCAGGCAGGGGGGCATCCCGTATTCTTCCAGATCGACGATCGCCGCGCCGTCGCTGTATCGCAGCAGACCCTTTTCCTTCAGTTCGTCGATGACGGGCTGCATCTTGTCGTTGTAAAAACTCTCCCCCGCATAGGAATCGAAGGTAACGTTGAGCCGTTTATACACCTTGTCCACTTCCTTCAAGGTGAGTTCCTTGAACCAGTCGAACAGGGCGACGGATTCTTCGTCCCCGTCCTCGATGAGTTTGAAATAACGCCGCGCCTCGTCCTCGAGTTCGGGGTGCTTTTCCGCCTCCTCGTGGAACTTCACGTAAATTTTGAGCAGTTCGCGCAGTTTTCCCTTTTCGATCTTTTCCTTGTCGCCCCAGCGTTTGTAAGCGACGATCAGTTTGCCGAACTGCGTGCCGTAATCGCCGAGGTGGTTGATCCCCACCGTTTTGTAGCCGAGAAACGAAAAGATCTTATACAGCGCGCCGCCGATGACGGTCGTCGAAAGATGCCCGATATGGAAGGGTTTTGCGATGTTGATCGAGGAATAATCGATGCAGATCGTCCTGCCGCCGCCTTCTTCCGAAGCGCCGTACCGCGCCCCCTTTTCGAGGACTTCCTTCACCGTTTCCTCCGCATAGCGCAGGCGGTTGATTCGGAAATTCAGATACCCGCCGGCGACGGAAACGCCGCAAACGACGCCGTCCGGCACGAAGGAATTTTTCAGTTCCTCCGCGATGGCGGGGGGCGCTTTGCGCAGCGTCTTTGCCAGTTTGAAACACGGCAGAGCGTAATCGCCCATATCGCTCTGCGGGGGCACTTCCAGCATGGCGGCGATCTCTTCCGCGTTAAGATTTTCGATAGAAAGTTTTTCTGCGATATGTTTTTTGTAGTTCATCTTGCCCTTCTCCCGCACGGATGCGTTTTGAATTCCTTTCTTTTTATCATACCATAAATTTTTGCGGTTTGCAAATCAAAAAACTTGTATTTTCGGCGAATTTGCGCTATAATGTATTTCCGGCGGAAAAAACCTTTCCGCAAAAGGAGCATTTTTATGAAACTCGGCGTAGTGGGGCTGCCGAACGTAGGCAAATCCACCTTGTTTAACGCGATCACCCACGCGGGCGCGGAATGCGCGAATTACCCTTTCTGCACCATCGAACCCAACGTGGGCGTGGTCGCCGTTCCCGACGAACGGCTGAACGTTCTCGGCAAAATGTACAACACGAAAAAGATCACCCCCGCCGTGGTGGAGTTCGTGGACATCGCGGGGCTCGTAAAGGGCGCTTCCAAAGGCGAAGGTTTAGGCAACAAGTTCCTCGCCAACATCCGCGAATGCGACGCCGTCGTGCACGTGGTGCGCTGTTTCGAGGATGAAAACGTAACCCACGTGGAAAGCAGCGTAGACCCGCTGCGCGACATCGAAACCATCGATCTGGAACTGATCTTCGCGGACATCGAAAGCGTGGAAAAACGCTACGAAAAGGCGGTTTCGCTGACCAAGACCGGCGACAAGAAATACAAGATCGAAGCCGAACGGCTGGAAAAACTGAAAAAGCACCTCGAAAGCGGCAAACCCGCGCGCACCGTGCCGACGGAGAACGACGAGGAAAAAGAATACTTCGATTCCCTCTTCCTCTTGACCAACAAACCCGTCATCTACGCCGCGAATATCGGCGAGGCGGACATGGGCAGGGACGTGAACGAAATCCCCCACGCGAAAAAAGTAAAGGAATTCGCCGAAAGCGAAGGCAGCGGATACATCGTTATCTGCGCGCGGACGGAAGAGGAACTTTCCACCCTCGATCCGGAAGAACAGGCGCTGTTTTTAAACGATCTCGGGCTGCAAGAAAGCGGGCTGAACCGCCTGATCCGCGCCTCCTACCGCCTTCTGGGGCTCATTTCTTACCTCACCGCCGGCGAAAAGGAAGTGCGCGCGTGGACCGTAAAAGAGGGCACGAAAGCGCCGCAGGCGGCGGGCAAGATCCATTCCGATTTCGAAAAGGGATTTATCCGCGCGGAGATCGTCGATTACGACACCCTCGCGGAACTCGGCAGTTTCAACGCCTGCAAGGAAAAGGGAAAAGTGCGTTCCGAGGGCAAAGATTACGTCATCAGGGACGGGGACGTGGTGCTCTTCCGTTTCAACGTGTGATGAAAACGCCGCTTTTACGCGCCGCGCCCGTTCGTTTTTACGAACGGGCGCGGTTTTTAACAAAACGACATCGAAAACGCGGAAAATTCCGCGTTTTTTTATTCTCCCAGATAGGCTTTGCGGATGCTTTCGTCGTGCATGAGTTCCTTCGCGTCGCCGGAAAGGACGATCCTGCCCGTTTCCAGAACGTACGCGCGGTTGGCGATGGAAAGCGCCTTTTTGGCGTTCTGTTCCACCAAAAGCACGGTGGTGCCCGCTTCGTTGATCTCGCGGATGATTTTAAAAACCTCGTTGACGTACAGCGGGGAAAGCCCCATGCTCGGCTCGTCCAGCAGCAGGATGCGCGGGTGGGACATCAGCGCGCGCCCCATCGCCAGCATCTGCTGTTCCCCGCCCGACAGCGTGCCCGCGATCTGCTTGTTGCGCTCGCTTAAAATGGGGAATTTTTCATACACGCTTTCGAGCGTCGCCTTGAATTCCTTCTTGTCTTTGCGGGTATAGGCGCCCAGCATCAGGTTGTCGAACACCGTCAGTTCCTGAAAGATCCTGCGCCCTTCGGGGACCTGCGTCATGCCCTTTAAGATGATCTTGTGCGCGGGGATGTTGGTGATGTTTTCCCCGTTGAGCAACACCTGCCCCTCCTTTGCGGGGTGCAGCCCGTTGACGGTCTGCATGATGGTGGTCTTGCCCGCGCCGTTCGCGCCGATGAGGGCGATGATCTCCCCCTGCTCCACCTCGAAAGACACCCCTTTGATCGCTTCGATGACGCCGTAATTTACCTTTAAATTCTTTACTTCGAGTATCGCCATGATCCGCCCCCTATTCGCCGAGATACGCCGTTACGACGGCGGGATCCCTGAGCACGTCCTCCACCTTTCCCTGCGCCAGCGTGGTGCCGAAATTGAGCACCGTAACCTCTTCGCAGATCCCGCTGACCAGTTTCAGATCGTGTTCGATCAGGAGGATGGTCATATCGAATCCGTCGCGGATCAGGCGGATGGTTTCCATCAGTTCGCCGGTTTCGTGGGGGTTCATGCCGGCGGCGGGTTCGTCTAAAAGCAGCAGTTTCGGATTCGTCGCCAGCGCGCGGGCGATCTCCAGTTTCCTCTGTTTGCCGTAGGGCAGATTGGAAGATATGTGCTCCGCCTCGCCGTCCAGCCCGAACACGTCGAGCAGGGCGTGCGCCTTGTTTTTCAACTCCCTTTCCGTTCTCCAATAGCGCGGAAGGCGCAGGATCGAGGAAAACGGATCGCATTTGTTCATCGCGTGCAGCCCGACGAGCACGTTTTCCAGCACCGTCATCTTGCCGAACAGGCGGATGTTCTGAAAGGTGCGCGCCACGCCCTTGCGGTTGATGTATATGGGGCTTTTTCCCGTCAGATCTTCCCCGTCGAGATAAAACCTGCCCGCCGTGGGCTTGTATACGCCCGTAAGCATGTTGAAAACGGTGGTCTTTCCGGCGCCGTTGGGCCCGATGAGCCCGTAAATCCGATTTTTTTCGATCTCCACGCTGAAATCGCTCACGGCTTTCAGCCCGCCGAAGGTGATACTGAGGTTTTCCGTCTTTAAAATCGGCATCCTATTTCTCCCCCTTGCGTTCCCGTTCGTCTAAAGCGGTTTCGTCCACTTCGGTAAATTCCGCGGGCGCCTGAAGCGTTTCCCGCGTTTCCGCCGCGGGCGCGGGGGCTTTTTTCTTCCCCTTCAACGCGGTTTTGCATTTCGCCCACGCCGCCGCCAAAGCGCGTTTGCACCAAGCGAAAAAGCGGTCTTTGTACCTTCTGAGCGTTTCGTTGTTGTTGATCACCATAATGAGGATGAGCACCACCGCGTAGATGATCATGCGGTAATCCTGCAAAAAGCGCAGATACTCCGGCAGGAGGGTCAGCACCGCCGCCGCGATCACCGACCCCGTCATGCTGCCCATGCCGCCGAGCACCACCATGACGAGCAGTTCTATCGACGTGTTGTAATCCACGCTTTCCGGCCTTAAAACGGTGGCGGTATGGGCGTAAAGGCACCCGCCCACCCCCGCGAGAAACGCCGCCAGCGTGAAGGCGAACAGTTTGTAATAGGTGATGTTCACGCCGCAGGCGCGCGCCGCGATCTCGTTATCGCGTATCGACATGATCGCCCGCCCGTGTTTGGAGCGCGTGAAATTCTGAATGACGACGAGCACGATGATCAGCACGACAAACGCGTTGATGTAATTCGTTTCCGCGGGGATCTCCTTCAATCCGCTCGCGCCGCCCGTGAAATCGAGGTTCTGCGCCACGGTAAAGACGATCATGCTGAACGCCAGCGTAACGATGGCGATATAATCGCCTTTCAGCCTTAGGACGGGCACCCCGATGAGGATGCCGAACGCCGCGGCGGCAAGCCCGCCCGCGATCATGGAAACGGGGAAATACGCCGCTACGGGCAAAGACGGCGCCAGCGCCTTGGAAACGATCGCGCCGATATATCCCCCCGCCGCCATAAAGCCGGCGTGCCCCAGAGAAAGTTCGCCGAGCACCCCGACGACGAGGTTGAGCGACACCGCGAGCACGGCGTACACCGCGGCGAGCATCATCAGGCGCGAGCCGGTATCGTTCAGCCCGCCGAAGAGATCGAGCAGCAGCAGTACGGCGAACCACGCGCCCACGACGATATAGGAGGTATATCGTTTCCACTTTACTTTTTTCAGCGTCCGCTTTACGGAAGAAATAAAAGCCATACGTCCCCCCTATACCTTCTCGCTGCGCTTTTTTCCCAAAAGGCCGGTGGGCTTGACCAGCAGCACCACGATGAGGATGCCGAACACGATGACGTTCGACCACTGCGTGGAAATATAGATCTGGCTCAGATATTCCACGATGCCGAGCGCCAGCCCGCCGACGAACGCCCCGGGGATGGAACCGATGCCGCCGAGCACCGCGGCGACGAACGCCTTGATGCCGGGCATCGCGCCCGTCGTGGGGACGATCCCCGTATACGTATAGCCGTAACAAAAGCCCGCGACCGCCGCCAGCGCCGAACCGATGGCGAAGGTTACGGAAATGGTCCTGTTGACGTTCACCCCCATCAACTGCGCGGCGGAACGGTCCTCCGACACGGCGAGCATCGCCCTGCCCGTCTGCGTCTTTTTGACGAAGAAGGTGAGCGCGATCATGATGAGGACGGAAAAGATCAGCGTGAAAAACGACCCCGAATTGAGGGGCAGCGAGCCGATCATCCACGTTTCGTTAAACAACGGCACGCGCGGGAAATTCTTCGTGCTCGTTCCGAACACGATCTGAAAAAAGTTCTGCAAAAAGTAACTTACGCCGATGGCGGTGATGAGCACCGCGAGAGAGGACGCCCTGCGCAGCGGCTTATAGGCGACAAATTCCACCAGCACGCCGACGGCGGCGCACACCAGCACCGCCGCGATGAACCCCGCCCACACGGGCAGGTTGATCGCCGGCACCAGTACCGTGGACGAGACGATGACGACGGTATACGCGCCCAGCGTGATGACGTCGCCGTGGGCGAAGTTCAGCATCTTGGCGATGCCGTAAACCATCGTATAGCCGAGGGCAATCATGGCGTACATCGCGCCGAGGCTCAGCCCGTTGATGATGCTTGAAAGAAATTCCATAAACGTACGTATCCCTTAAACTTTTCGCTTCCGTTTCCTGTTCGCGCTTTCTTTGTTTATGCCGTGAATACCTTCACGGCATAAACAAAGGCATTGAAAGGCGGAAAACGCCTTTCAATGCTGCCTTGCGCGTTTTTATAAATCGACGTACGCGCCGTTTTCGATCTTCACCACGCGGATCCTGTCCGTAGGAACGCCGTCCTTCGTCCACGTGATGCCCTCGCCCGTAACGCCGTCGAAGCTGATCTCCGTCATCGCGCCTTTTAAGATGTCGCAAAGTTCGCTTGCGGAAGTGCTCGCGTCGAAATCCTTGCCCTGTTCCGCAACGGCGTATTCAAGCGCGTCCCGCACGATGTACACCGCGTCGTAAGCGTCCGCGGCGAACTGCGAAGGCGTGGCGCCGTATTTCGCAACGTAACTATCCACAAAGGACTTCGTCGGTTCGGTCTGCAGCGTCGCCGAGAACAGCGTTACGAGGAGCACGCCCTCCGCGAGATTGCTGTCCGCGCCGAGTTCCTTGACGATGCCGTCCAGCCCGTCGCCGCCGATGAAGGTAACGCCCTCAAGATTGGGATAAGCGGATCTCGACGCTTCGCGGATGAAGAACGCCGCCGCCTGATAATAGATGGGCAGGAAGATGAGATCGACGTCCTCGCTGTTGAACTTATGCGCCTGCGCCGTGAAATTGCTTTCGGTATCCGACGGGAAAGTTTCCTCCACCAGCGTTACGGAAGAATCGGTTGCGATCACTTCGCGGAAAGCGGAAGCGATCCCCTTGGAATAATCGGTGCCCGAGCAGGAAAGCATGCCGATCTTCTTCACTTCGGGCATATTTTCCAGAATGTACTCCGCGGCGAGCCGCCCCTGCGCGGGGTCTTCCAGACAGACGCGGAAAGCGTTATCGTACTTGATGACGTCCGGATCGGAGCCGGAGGGCGAGAGCACGAACATGTTGTCCTCATGCGCCTTTTCGGAAATCGCCACGCCGCTGCCGGAAGTAACCGTGCCGATGAGCAGCTGCATCCCCGCGTCTTTGAGCACGTTGTAGGCGTTGAGCGCCTTTTCGCCGGTGGCTTCGTCGTCCTCGAAGATGAGTTCCAGCTGAATGCCGTTGATGCCGCCGTCCTCGTTGACTTCTTCGATGGCGAGTTCGAGGGCGTTCCTGACGGCGGTGCCGTAATCCGCGGCGGAACCCGTTACGGGGCCGATGCCGCCGATCGCCAGCTTATCGCCGGAAAATTTCCTGCCGCAGCCGGTAAAGGCGACGGCGCACATCGCCACGGCGGTGGCGACGCACAGCGTTTTCAACATAAACTTTTTCATAGTCCTTCTCCTCTTTCGCCGCAAATGCCGCTTTTTCCTTGCAAAAGGAAAAAGCGCACGTGCGCTTTTCAGTTTGGGATTATTTTATAACATTTCGGGCGGGTTTGTCAAATAATTACGCGCATATATATGTTTTTACGCGCGCGAAAGGGAAAAACGCGGCGAAAACCCCGCGGAACATAAAAAAAGCGGGGCGCGTTCGCCTTGAAAAACCGCCGCACGCAAACGCCCCGCCGAAAGCACGCCGCGCCGCCTTTCGGAAGAAAAAACCGCCGCCCGCGAAAACGCGGATCTTCCGCTCTTCCCCGCAAGCCGCGCGAAGGCGGCGGGCGCGGGGCGCGTTCGCCCGATCGCACCTTTCCCCGCGCAAAGAACGCCCGCGCAATTTTTCCCGCATCGCGCCCGCCGGCGTGCGGCAGACGAATACGGAACTTTTCCGCCCCGCCGACGAAAATCCGTTTAAAATTCAAAAAGCAACTTACAAGGTAAATTGCTTTCTGAATAATATATGATAAGGGGGAAAATGATGAGCGATTTTTGCCCGTTCTCGGCAGCGGCGTTGCGTTCCGTTCCCTGAGAGCACGTATACTATACAACAATTTAAAAAAAATGTAAAGCGTTTTTCGACATTTTTTTAAAATTTTTTTTGAGAAATTTTTTCATACGGACCGTGTTTTATCAGAATAGGGCAAAACCGCCGCCGTTTTTGTTGTTTTCTAACATTTTTTTATAAAAAGTTTAAAAAATCGCCGTTTTTACGGAACGTCAACTATTTTCGCCCGCCGTAAAAAATTTTTTATCGTTTTCTTCTCGCGAAAAAATTTCCCCGTTTTTTCCGCCGCGGCGGAAATCCGGCGGAAATTTTTTGTTTTCCGCGGGTAAAATTTTACCGCCGCGAAAATTTCCGCGCCCCTTAAAAAACATCGGCGGCGCCGTTACGGCGCCGCCGAGCCAACGATCGATCGCTTTATTTTTTCAGGAAAAACGTTTTATACGCCGCGACCAGCGCGCCCAGCACGGAGAAAACCCCGCCGAGAATCGCGCCGATGCCGAGAGAAGCGTTTCCGTTCTTGATCAGCGCGCGGATGGCCTCTGCCGCCGTCGCGCCGATCGCATCCTCGAGTTTCGCGCCTTCCAAGGTGAGAAGGGTGTTGGTGAAAGACGAGAGCGCCGTAAAGAACATCACCGCCGCAACGACAAACAGCACAAGAGCGATCAGCGAAGAAAATTTCCCTTTCGTCAACAACAGCAATCCGCCGATTACGGGGAAGAACAGCCCGAGCGTGATCCAGATATTAAAGCCCGAAA
>CALVUL010000086.1 GCA_944363555.1 uncultured Clostridia bacterium | reverse complement strand
CTCCCGGGGTTCTTTTCACCGTTCCCTCACGGTACTCTACTCTATCGGTCACATGGTCGTATTTAGCCTTACGAGATGGTCCTCGCTTTTTCCGTCAGGATTCCTCGTGTCCCGACGTACTCCGGATCCTTGCCTGCCTATCCTGTATTTCGCGTACGGGGATTTCACCCTCTTCGTCCCGCTTTTCCAATACGGTTCCGCTATACAACATAAGTCCTTTGCAAGTCCTCTACCCCGCACGTATTACTACCTGCGGTTTGGGCTCCTCCGATTTCGCTCGCCACTACTTTCGGAATCGTTTTTACTTTCTTTTCCTCCGGGTATTGAGATGTTTCAGTTCCCCGGGTTCCCCTCGTTACGCTATGGATTCACGTAACGATAACACGACATTGCTCGTGCTGAGTTCCCTCATTCGGATATCTGCGGATCTTTGCTTATTTGCAGCTCCCCGCAGCTTTTCGCAGCTTGTCACGTCCTTCTTCGGCGCCATGTACCAAGGCATCCTCCGTATGCTCTTTGTAGCTTGATCTTTCTCGATCGCTTTCTCGCTCGGAGTTCTACCCCCGAACGTCGAATCTCTACTTCTTCTAAGATTATACTCGACTAATTATTCTCTCCGCTGTGAAACTTCCTACGTTACTTTCCCGTATTAACCTTTCAGCTTTCCTCTAATTAGTTTTCTTTCAGCCTTTTCGTACTTATCTTTACTCGAAAGTTTTTCTCTCTCTTTCCAGACTTTCCTTCGTCTATCTATGCGGTTGTCAAACTGCAAATCCCGACGCCCGTCGGGAGCCGCCGTTTTTCGGTAGCTTTACCATATTAGCAAATATATGAGATTTAGTCAAGCATTTTTTTGAAAAATTTCGATTTTTTTATAATTTTTTCGCGCTCCGCCGTCATGCGAAAAAAAAACGCCCTTTTCGGGCAAAAAGGGCGGATTTTAAAACTGTTCCTTCACCGCGCCGAAGAGATGCGGCGCCGGCGACACGATGCCGAACTCCCCGTCCAGATCGAAATGTTCCGCGTTTTCGCAGGCGGCGAGTTTCCCCACGGAAACCTCGTACGCGGTGAGCACGCGCACGTCCGTTTCGCTGAATTTTTTCTGATATTCGCGGCTCTGAATGCGCCCCGAAAGGGCGATGCGTTCCCCCACCGCGAGGTTTTTCACGTACCGCGCGTTGCGCCCCCACGCGATGCAGGGGATGTAATCGCTCTTGTTATACGAACGGTTGACCGCCACCAGCAGATCGGCGATCTCGCGGCTGAACGGCGTGGTGCGGTAAACCGGCGGCTTGCACAGATACCCCGAAAGCACGATGTTGTTGGGGTTTCTTCCCGCCATATCGTCGAAGAGTTCGCGCACGAACACGGTGAGCAGCAGTTTGCTCTTCCCGTCCACGAGTTTGTTGTAACTTCTGAACTGCCCGAAGGCGTTGAGCGTGCTGCCGGTTTTCAGGTTCTTATCGGCGATCAGCCGTTCGGAGATGGTTACCGGCAAAACGTCCGCCTGCCCCGAGAGCCGCAGAACGGAAACCTTCATCTCGTAAAACCCTTCGCCGTAGACCTCGTGCGAAAACTCCGCGTTTCCCACGATCGTGCCGCTTAAAAAAACCCTGTTGTTCCTGTCTGTGTAATAATCCATGTTTTTCTCCTTTCTGTTCATTGGCGCGCCCCAATCGGCTTCTGCGAACCGTCCGCGCCCATAATGTAGTTATCCTTGTAGATCAGATCGTAAATCGTTACGAATTCGTACCCCGCGTTCCGCAGCGCGTCGATGATGTCCGGCAGCGCTTCCGCGGTGTGCAGCCCGTTGTTGTGGAACAGCACGATCGAGCCGTTTTTCACCTTCGGCACCACGCGGTTGTAAATTTCCTTTGCCGAAAGATTTTTCCAGTCGAGGGAATCCACGTCCCACTGAATGGTGTAAAGCCCCATTTCCTCCGCCGTTTCCACCAGCGCGTCGTTATAATCGCCGTAAGGCGGGCGGAACACCTTCACCGTTTTCCCCGTGATGTTCTCGATCGCCTCTTTTGAGGTGGAAAGTTCCCTTTGCATCGTCGCCTTATCCAGTTTGCTCATATACGGATGCGTGGCGGAATGCGTGCCGACGTCGTGCCCCATATCGGATATTTTCTTCACGTAATCGGGGTGCTTTTCCGTCCAGAACTCCACGCAGAAGAAGGTGGAGACCACGCCTTTTTCCTCCATCGTCTGCAAAAGGGAATCGGTATATTCCGTCCCCCACGCGCAATCGAAGGAAACGGCGATCTTCTTTTCCTCCGTTTCCACGCGGTAAATGGGCAGTTTTCGGTTTTTGGCAAAGGCGTTTTCCGCGCCGCCGAAGGCGACCGCCCCCGCCGTTATGCCGACGGCGAGCAGGATCGCCGCCGTAAGAACCGCGGCGAGGGCTTTTTTCTTTACGATGAACACTTTCATTATAATTTTTCCCGCAGACGATATTTTATCGGTTTTTCGGACAGAACGTCGAATTTTGTCGAATAAAATTCCCCGCCCCTTTGCGCCGACAGTCTATCTATATTCCCCGAACCAGCGGATTATTCCATCCGCGCCGGACCGCCGCGGAAAAACGATCGCCTTCCGTTTTTTTGAAAAAAAGCATAAAAAAAACGGCTGCCGTTCCCCTGCCTGCGGCGCCGTAAGACAAAAAAACGCGCTTTCTTTTCGAAAGACGCGCGTTTTTTCAGTTTGATCACGATTCCAAAAGTTCTTTGATGCGATCCGCGTGCTCCCTGCCCGCGGCGTAACCGGCGTTGTACGCCGTTTCCAGTTCCTTGATCCTGTACTGCGACATATCCCCCATATCGGGGCGGATGAGCAGATCGGGTTTTTGCTCTTTGAGTTTGAGCGCCGTGATGCCGGCGTCGTAAATATCCGCCATGCGGAACAGCACCGTGAACAGGTTGAAGGGCTTTTCCGCACGCCGCAGTTCCCCCAGCACGTCCACCGCGACGACGACTTCCGCGCCCAACGCGCGGACTTCGTCGATGGGCAGGCGGGTTTTGAGTCCGCCGTCCGCCAGCACGCGGCCGGCGAGTTTCACCGGCTTGAACACGCCGGGAATGGAAGAACTCGCCTGCACGCAGTCCGCCACGGCATACTCTTTATCGAAAACCACTTCCTCGCCGGTGTTTAAGTCCACCGAAACGCAGGAAAAGGGGATCTTGAGATCCGCAAAGGTCTTTTCGCCGAGATATTCCCCCAGTTTCGCGCGCATCTTCTTCGATTTGAAAAGAGCCTGATTTTTCAGCGCGTTGCCGGAAAGATCGAGAATATCGAGGGCTTTTAACGCAAACGCGGCTTTTTTCATCTCCTCCGCGCGCATGCCGGAAGCATAGCACGCGCCGACCACCGCGCCCATGGAAGAGCCGGATATGCAATCGGGTTTTATGCCGTTTTCCTCCATCGCCTGCAAGAAACCGACGTGCGCCACACCGCGGCTGCCGCCGCTGCCCAGCGCGAAACCGAGTTTTTTCATCCTTCCACCTCACGGACGGCGCGCCCGCCGTTTTTCGTTATTTCTTCGCCGCAACCACTTTAAAGCCGCGTTTTTTCAGCCAATTTAAAGAAAGCGGCACCCACATCCCCGCGTTCTCGTTGATCAGGCGGTCGTCGTTTTCGCCGGCAGCCGTTTCCACCGTGGCGACACTCAGCCCGTGCGGGCCTTTTTCAAAGACGTGCAGTTCGAAGGGCACGCCGGCAGAGGCATAGGCGTCCGCCATCAAAACGGAATTTTGTACCGGAACGCCGTCGTCTTCAAACGTATGCCAGATGAATGCCGGCGCGCTGTCCTTTTTCACGCATTTTTCCAAGGAAAGTTTTTTCTTCAGGTCGGCATTCCCGCCGGAAATGGTTTCGATGGAGCCCGAATGGCAAATACGCGGATCGGCGGTGATGACGGCATAGGATAAAATGACCGCGTCGGGACGGACGTTTCTTTCCCCCAGCGCGCGTTTCACGGCGTCGTCGCCGAAAAGCGTCGCCAGCATGCCGACGAGATGCCCGCCGGCGGAAAAGCCGACGGCGCATACGTGCTCTTTATCCACGCCGTATTTTTCCGCGTTCTCGCGGACATACGCCACCGCCATGCACGCTTCCACGAGCGGAACGGGATAGGCGGTATCGATGCTGTATTCCAGCGTGAACGCCGCATACCCTTCGGCAAAAAAGCGGGCGGCAACGGGATCTTTTTCCCGTTCGGACAGAAACTGATACCCGCCGCCGGGCGCGACGATCATCGCCGGTCTGGTTTTTTCCGGCAGTTCGGGGTTCTGCCCCTGCGCGTAGGCGTCGAGATACCCCTTCGCCTTTTCCCCGCGCGGCAGACGGAAATATCCGTACAAATCGATTCTTTCATGGATCATAATGTTTCCCTCTCTTTTTTTTCTGTCTATCATTGTAGCACAACGGAAAAAATAAGTCCATAAATTATCTTGTATTTTTCGCGGAAATCTGTTAAAATATATTTATGGGCTATCATATCGGCACGGCGCTCATTCTGCAGGAATTCAAAGACGGCTGCGAATGCCCTCTGTGCAAAATCGAAAAGATCGTAAACGAAAACATCCTCTTTCAGTTTCTCAACGACGCGGTCATGGAGGACGACACCCGCGCGCGCGTAAACAAACTCGGTTTTTGCGCGGAACATTTCGACATGCTTTTTGCCCGCCAAAACAAACTGAGCGTGGCGCTGCAAGCCATCACGCGCACTAGCACTTTAAAAAAGCACGTTTCCGCCAAGGACGCGAAATCCGCGAAAAAAGCGGCGGAAACCCTCGGCAAACTGACGGGCACGTGCATCATCTGCGATCTGGTGGAAGACCACATGGTGCGCTACGCCAAAACGGTGGCGCAGATGTACGCCAAGGAACCGCCGTTCCGCGCGCAGCTGCTTTCCACGCGGGGTTTTTGCATGAAACACTACGCATCTTTGCTGGAACACGCCTCCTGCGCGGGCGGCAGGGCGAAGGATTATCTTGCCGACATCACGAAACTGCAAAGCGAAAACCTCGAGCGGATGATGAACGAACTGCAATGGTTCTGCGACAAGCACGATTACCGCAACCGCGAAAAGCCCCTCGGCTCTTCCGCGGACGCGCTGCCCCGCATCCGCGTGAAACTGTACGGCGAAAAGAAACAATAAACCTTTCGATATAGTTGCGCCTTTACGATTTTACCCCTCGGCGCCGAAAACAAAACCTTTACTTAAAAAAACGCCGCCGATGAAACGCGCGTTTTGCAACCGGACGTCAAAAACGAAACGCCTTTACGGCGTTCGCCCGTAAAATACTCCGCCCCGCGGCGACAGCCGCGGGGCGGTATGTTTTTTTCATCATTTCCGTTTCAACCATGCGGCAAATTCGGCGTAAGGCTCTTTTTCCAAAGCGAAGGCTTCCCCCGCCGCGAACGCCGCCGCGCGCCCGCCGGCGATCTCCCCCAAAACCGAAAAAGCGAGGTTGTTGTAATGTCCTTCGTAAAAGGTAAAACCGTCCTTTTGCAGCAATTCCCCCGTCGCGCGGGTGAGCATCACGAAAAACGGGTTTTCGCGGCAGAGTTTTTCCTGCGCGGCGAGAACGGGGAAATCCCGCTCGTCGTTGGCAAACCGCCCCACGCGGATGACGAAAAACGCCTCTATGCCGAGGTCGGCTTTCAAAGCCTCCCCGAACGCGGAAAGCAGACGGGCGTATTCTTCCTCCCGCGTGCCTTCCAGCGCGTCGCTCTCCCCCTGCAAAAACATCGCGTATCTGCGCGCGATATTCTCTTTTCCGATCTTCTCCTCCGCGGCGCGGAATTTTTCCGTCAGCAAACGGTAGGGCGCGCCCCCTTTCTGCCAATAGGAAATGGTCGTGGAGCCTTTCGCCGCGTGCACGGCGAGCGCTTCCCTGCCGCTCTTTTTGCAATAGGCGTCGCAAAAATACGGTACGAGCGAACCGCCGTTTTCCCACGCGCCGAGGAGGGCGTCGGAAAGATCGCATCTGCCCTCCTCCCCGTCATAGGAGATATTTTCCCCCACGGGGTGGCAGAGCGGTTTGATCGTATCGCTCAGAAAGCGGTATTCCCACGCGCCTTTCACCGGCTCGTTCGGCTGCGGCAGGCTGCCCGTCTGCCCCTGCATGTTGCTCTGCCCCGTAAATAAAAAGACGTCCTTCATCGTTTTTCCCTCTCTTTTTCCTCTTTACGCGCCGACAGCGCGCGTTCCGCCTTATCGTAAAGTTTGTTGCCGAAATACGCGGCGGCAAGCCCGATCGCCCCGCCGATCGCCGCGCCGGCGAGCACGTCCGTCGGATAGTGCACGCCGAGATACAGCCGCGAAAAGGCGATGAAAAACGCCGCGAGGAAACTCCACGCGCCCCTGCCCTTGAAGAAATACGTCAGCGACGCGGCGCAGCAGAACGTAACGGCGGCGTGCCCCGAAGGAAAAGAGCGGTCGTGCGGCAGCGGGTAGCCGATCTCTTCGAGGAACGCGCAGAGCGCCGGTTCTTCCTCAAACGGCCGCTGCCGCGCGACGACGTTTTTCAAAAACACGTTGACGATCAGAAAATCGGCGAGCAGCGCGATCGCCGTAACGATCCCCGCTTTGCGGGTCTTTTTAAAACAAAGCAAAACGATCGCGGCCGCGATGCACGCCGCGCCCCATTCCCCGATATAGGTAAAAAACAGCATGACCGCCGTTAAAAACGGGCAGTGCAGCGCGGCGATCGCCTGTAAGATCCCGATCTCCACGGCTATGCCTCCGGTTTCGGGATCTTCACCGCCGATTCGGTATCGAACAGCGACCACGGGTAATTTTCCTTGGGGGGCTGCACGCGGAACACGAGGCGTTCCTTCGACACGGGGTGCGTGAACGCGAGGTGGTACGCCCACAGCGCCAGCCGCCCTTTTACCGCCTTTTCGCCGCCGTAGCGCATGTCGCCGTAAAGCGGGCAGTTGATCGAACTCATCTGCACGCGGATCTGATGGCTTCTTCCGGTATGCAGGCAGATCTCCGCCAGCGAAAGGGAATTTTCCGTCTGCAGGATTCTGTAATCGAGTTCGGCGTATTTCGCCCCCGCGGTGGTGGCGGTCGCCACGTACACCATATTGTTGATGGGGTTTTTCTTCAGATAATTTTTCAGCGTGCCGCTTTGTTCCTTCGGCGCGTCGACGAGCACGGCGAGATAACGCTTTTCAAAATCGCCGCTCTTCATCTGTTCGGAAAGCCGCGCCGCCGCCTTGGAACTTTTGGCGAACACCATCACGCCCCCCGTGGGGCGGTCCAAACGGTGCACAAGCCCGATATACACGTTGCCCGTCTTGTTGTACGCCGTCCGCACATACTCCTTCACCGCCGAAAGCAGATCGGGATCCTTGCTTTCATCCTCGCAGGAAGGCATATTCTGCGGTTTCAGCACGACGATGACGTGATTGTCTTCATATAAAACGATGAGATCTTCCATACTTTTACCTCTGCCGCGCCCGCCACAAGCCGCTGCATCCGCAGGGCAGCACGATGCCCTCCTCCGTTTCCAGCCCGACTTCGTAAGCCTCCGCCGCGCCGCGGTCTTTGAAATTGAGTTTCAGAATGTTTTCCAGCACCTGCGGCTGTAAACCGGTGGTGTAGGAATTGATGAGAAAAAACAGCGGATCGTCCGAAAGCACGCCCATGCACAGTTTCACGAGGGGGAACAGTTCGCTTTCGAGTTTCCACATTTCGCCGTTCGGACCCCTGCCGTAACTCGGCGGGTCCATGACGACGGCGTCGTACTTCCTGCCGCGGCGGATCTCCCGCTGCACGAATTTTTTGCAATCGTCCACGATAAAGCGCACGCCGGCGTTTTCCAGACCGGAAAGCCGCAGATTCTCCCCCGCGCGCTCCACCATGTTTTTCGCCGCGTCCACGTGGCACACGCTCGCCCCCGCCGCCGCGCAGGCAACGGTCGCGCCGCCCGTATAGGCGAAGAGGTTGAGCACGGAAATTTTCCGCCCCGCGTTTTTGATCAGCCCGTCCATAACGTCCCAGTTGACCGCCTGTTCGGGGAAAAGCCCCGTATGCTTGAACCCCATGGGCTTGACTTTGAACGTGAGGTTGCGGTAACTGACCGTCCACTCTTCGGGGAACTTTTTCAGCCTTTCCCAACTTCCGCCGCCCCCGCGGCGCACGTATTTCGCCGCCAGATCGGGATAACGCTCCATATCGCGGGAAGCCGGCCAGATGACCTGCGGGTCGGGGCGCAGCAGCACCACCTTTCCCCAGCGTTCCAGTTTATATCCGTCGCCTGTGGCGATGACGGAATATTCCCTCCACTTCGCCGCTTTCATGCCTTTTCGATGGAAACGACGCACGTTTCGCCGTTGATATCGAGTTCGCGGGCGAAACCTTTGCCCGCGCCGAACACGATCTTTTCCGCCAGCACGACGGCGCCGACGCCGCCCTTTTCGAAGAGCCCGCGGATATAATCGGACGCCGTAACGTAAACGTTGATCCTGTCGGTAACTTCAAAGCCGGCGTCCTTACGCATGGTCTGGATCTTGGAAACGAGTTCGCGTTCGTTGCCCTCGTCGACGAGTTCGGGCGTGAGAGAGGTATCGAGCACTGCCGTAACCCCTTTATCGCTCGCCGAAACGTAGCCTTCGGGACTCGAAGAGGAGATCAGCAGATCGTCCGCGGAAAATTCCAGCGCGACGCCCTCGAAATCCGCCCTGTACACGCCGCCGTCTTTGACGGCGTTCACCACCGCGGCGGCGTCGCAGGTTTCCAAAAACTTCTTCACGGCGCCGAGCTGCTTGCCGTATTTCGGCCCCAGCGTTTTAAGTTGCGGTTTTAAATTGTAACAGATAAAGCGCGACGCATCCGCAAGGAGTTCGATCTCTTTGACGTTGAGTTCGTCCTTGGCGATACTTAAAAATTCGCCGCTCAAACCGACGCCCCGATCGGAAACGACGTACATTTTTTTCAGCGGCTGGCGGTTTTTCAGCGCGCCGGCGTTGCGGCACGCCCTGCCCAGCGCCACGATGTCGAGCACGTTGTCCATGCGCTCTTCCAGCGCGGCGTCGATATACGATTCGTCCGCGGCGGGGAAAGAACAAAGATGCACCGATTCGGGCGCGTCTTTATAAAACGCCGGCACGAGGTTTAGATAGATGCTTTCCGCCATGAACGGCGTATAGGGCGCGAGCAGTTTTGCAAGGGTTACGAGAACGGTGTACAGCGTGGTGTACGCCGCTTCCTTATCCGCCGTCATCCCCTTGCCCCAATAGCGTTCCCTGCCGCGGCGCACGTACCAGTTGGAAAGTTCGTCCGTAAACGCCTGAATGGCGCGGCTGCTTTCAAAGATCTTGTATTCCGCGAGGTACGCGTCCGTCTTTTTCACGAGGGAGTTGAGTTTGGAAAGCGCCCATCTGTCCATGAGCGTGAGTTTGCATTTGCTCAAATCGTGCTCCGCGGGGTTGAATTTGTCTATATCGGCGTACAGCACGAAAAACGCGTAGGTGTTCCACAGCGTGCCCATGAATTTACGCTGCGTTTCGGAAACCGCCTCCGCCGAAAAGCGCGAGGGGAGCCACGGCGCGGAACCGGTGTAGAAATACCAGCGCACCGCGTCCGCCCCCTGTTTGTCGAGAATATCCCACGGATTGACGACGTTGCCCTTGTGCTTGCTCATCTTCACGCCGTTTTTATCGTTGACCAGCCCTAAAACGATGCAGTTTTTAAAGGAGGACTTTTCAAAAAGCAGCGTGGAAATGGTCAAAAGGGTATAAAACCAGCCGCGGGTCTGATCCACCGCCTCGGAAATGAAATCCGCGGGGAAATGCTTTTCGAACTCCTCTTTGTTTTCAAAGGGATAATGCAGCTGCGCGAAGGGCATGGAACCGGAATCGAACCAGCAGTCGATGACCTCTTTTTCGCGCACGAACGTGCCGCCGCATTCGCACTGCCATTTGCATTCGTCGATGTACGTGCGGTGCAGTTCGATATCCCCGTCGATACGGCAGAGTTCTTTCAGTTCCGCCTTGCTGCCGACAACGTGCATTTTCCCGCACTTGTCGCAGATCCATACCGGCAGGGGCGTGCCCCAGTAACGCTCGCGGGAAAGCCCCCAGTCGATGACGTTTTCGAGGAAGTTGCCCATTCTGCCGCGCTTGATGGTTTCCGGCATCCAGTTGACCGATTCGTTGGAAGCGAGCAGTTTGTCTTTGATCGCCGTTACCTTGATGAACCAACTGGAACGGGCGTAATACAAAAGTGGCGTGTCGCACCGCCAGCAGAACGGATAGGAATGCTCGTACATCATCTCCTTCACCAGCCTGCCGTCGGCTTTCATATCCTCGATGATCAGTTTGTCCGCGTCCTTGCAGAAAACGCCGGCGTAACGCCCGCAGTTTTCCGTCATACGCCCCCTGTCGTCCACGAGTTTCACGAAGGGCAGATTATACTTTCTGCCGATCTCCGCGTCGTCCTCGCCGAAAGCGGGCGCGATGTGCACGATGCCCGTGCCGTCGGTCAGCGTAACGTACGCCCCGTTGGTAACGTAATACGCCTTTTCTTTGAACGTCCCCTCCGCAAAGGGAAAAAGCGGCAGATATTCCTCCCCCTCGTATTCGCTGCCCTTTTTGGTGGAGATCAGCGCGTATTCTTCGAACAGCGAGGAAATGAGGGCGCTTGCCATCACGTACCGTTCGCCGTTCACTTCGATTTCGGAATAATCCTCCTCCGCGTTCATGCAGAGCGCCACGTTGGAAGGCAGCGTCCACGGCGTCGTCGTCCACGCGAGGAAGTATTTGTTTTCGTTTTTCGCCTTAAAGCGCACGAAAACGGATTTTTCCCTGACGTCCTTATACCCTTGCGCCACTTCGTGGCTGGAAAGCGCCGTGCCGCACCGCGGGCAGTAAGGCACGATCTTGTGCCCCTTATATAAAAGCCCTTTTTCGGCGATTTGTTTGAGCGCCCACCATTCGCTTTCGATATAATTATCCTCGTAGGTAACGTAAGGGTGTTCCATATCCGCCCAGAACCCCACGCGTTCGCTCATCCTTTCCCATTCGTTTTTATATTTCCAGACGCTTTCCTTGCACTTTTCGATAAACGGCTCGATGCCGTATTTTTCGATCTCCTGCTTGCCGTCGATGCCGAGGGATTTTTCCACTTCCAGTTCCACGGGCAGCCCGTGGGTATCCCAACCCGCTTTGCGCAGGACGTGGCAGCCCTTCATCGAGCGGTAACGCGGGATGATGTCCTTGACGGCGCGCGTTAAAATATGCCCGATGTGCGGCTTGCCGTTCGCCGTCGGGGGTCCGTCGTAAAAGGTGAATTCCTCCTTGCCCTCGTTTTGGGCGCGGCTCTTTTCGGGGATCTCGTTTTTCTTCCAGAAATCGAGGATCTTTTCCTCCTCGCCGACGAAATTGAGCGAAGTGTCTACTTTTTTATACATCTGCCCTTACTCCTTTTGATAAATAAAAAACAGACCCGTTCCCTAAAGAGACGAATCTGCAATCCGCGGTACCACTCTTTTTTGCTTGCGCACTCTCTTGCCCTTAACGCGGGGAACGCGCGCGGTTACTGCGATTTTCCCCGCGCGGGCTGAAAGGGGATATTCCCGCGGGTGTATGTTGCCGCCTCGCACCGCCGCGGCTCGCTGAAAACGCATTCCCGCAAAAACCTGTCCTTTGTGAACGCCTTTGACTTCGATTTGAGGTAATTATACAAAATTTTACGCAAAATGTCAAAGTATTTGCGAAATTATTTGCGAATTGACTTGCCAATTTCAAAAATTTCGGGTAAAATGGTTATGCTGTGCTAGGCGGGGAGCCAGCGGTGCCCTGTACCCGCAATCCGCTACAGCGGGGCTGAACGTCCCCCTCGGCTTACTTTGTGCGAGGCTGCGGCAGAAAAGGAATGTTGATAGTAAGGTCTTATGCAACGGGCTGCCGTGAACCGTGTCAGGATAGGGATATAGCAGCACTAAGCGGTGAGGTCCGTGTGCCATAAGGTAGCTTTAAAGGAGTCCCCTGTCTGCTTCACGCTCGGGCAAGGTCTGTCAACGGGGAATGCACAGTATTTTTTGAAAAAAACAGCCGGTTTTTCAACCGGCTGTTTTTGATTTAAGAGGTGCATTATACGCGTTCGCCCGCCCGAACAGGCTTTTCCTTAAACGCGATCTTTTTTCTTTGTTAACGCAATACCGCGGCGACCGACATCAATGATTTTTTCTGTTCCTCTTCCGGCGGGCGCAGTTTCCCGTTTTGCAAAAGTTCTTCTAAACAGTATAATAAAAACCATCCGTCCGCGCGGAACAGAAATTGCAGTTCATACGCCTGCATTTTCCGCAGGTGTTTGGGCGTAAAATCCAAAAGCGCCTTTACATAACGCGCCTTTAATTTCTGCAATTCCCTTCCCCGTTTTAAGTTGATCTCTCTCCCCAAGCCGAGCAGCTTTTCCTTGATCTCCTCCGTTTTCAGCCACACGATCTGCAAAACGGGTTCTTTTTCCATCCTGATCAGCCCCTGCTGCGCCAAAGACGCGTATTCCTCCGCCGAAAGCGTTTCCCCGTTCTGTATACGGCAAAGAAGTTTCAAATTTTTTGAAGAAACATATTCGAAATATTCCCATTTTGGCTTTTCCTTCGTCCACTCGGAACGGCAGCACCAAAGCATATGCCCGTTGCAACTGACCCAGCTCGGCCCGCACCATTTTAAAAAAGACGCATTGTACCTGATCCTCTTTTCCCCCTCCGATCTCACGCTGACGCTCGCAATATCGCAGGCGCCGTCCGGACGGATGGCGGCAACCTCTTCAAAGGAGATTTCTTCCTCCGCCTGCCCGTCTTCGCAATTTGCCGCGATAAAGGGAATGAGCGCCCAAAGCAGATAATTTTCGTCCTCTTTGAACGCGCATTCAATGCCGTCGCTTTTCAGCAAACCGCTCTGCAACAAACCGTCGTATAAATCGTTTGCGAAAATTTTCGCCGCCGCCCCGTACATTTCCTCGCGCATGCGCAAAATTTTTTCCCCTTCCCCGTCCGTTTCTTCGATCAACAGGTTTGCAAGATATTTTCCGCCCCGTTTCAGCAAATAGCCGTATTCTTCCAAAAATTCGACCTCGCTTTCGACGTATACGGGAGAAACGCCCAACGCTTCGGCGATTTCGTTGATTGTTTTCGCCTCCCGATACACGCAGTATGCGATATTCTGCGTTAAAGCGCTTCTGAAAAAAGCAGGCGTGCCGCCCATGCTCCCTGCGCTTCCGCAAAACCCCATCCGCGAAAACGCAACGGGAGAAAACTGTTGCATTTGTACATTTTTCATCGTTTTCATGCCTCGTTTCAGATTTTTTCTGGCTTCAAAGAGGTGCCATTTTACAAGGGAAGGCGAAATGTGAAATTCTTCCGCGATTTCGCTTTGCTTTTTGTTTTCATAATAAAAAGCGACGACGATCGCGCGTTGCATCTTGGAAAGATACGCAATCTCTTTCCGCAGTCTTGCGGCGCTTTCTTTCTCGAGCACTTCGGTTTCAATTTCTCCGCAAAGCGGAAAGGGTAGATTTTCCGCCTCTTCGAACGAAATGTCCGCAGCCCCGCTCTTTCCGCGGTAGTAATTCGCAAGCGCATTGTGCGCGACCGTCCAGATGAATTTTCCGCTGTCGGCGATGTCGTTCCGCGCCACGAGCGCGCGATACGCTTTCCACGCGATCTCCTGAGAAAGATCTTCCGCGTCCTGAACGTTTTTGCACCGTTTCAGCGCGAAACCGAAAACCGGTTTTAAATATTGCGCAATGATTTTTTCCGCCTCGTTCTTTTCCATTTGTCTTTTCTCTTTGTTTGAAAGCCTTCACTAAAACAGACACGCAAACTCTGAAAAGGTCAGGCTTTTTTTTATTTTAACATACTTTTTTTTCACAGACAAGCGGCAAAACGGACTTCCTGTCCGTTTATCGGATAAAATCATTTTAAAAGGCCTCGCGGGGTGCGATGCACCCCGCGAGGCCTTGCTTTTCCGCACCGTTTCAGCAACCGCAAAACAGCGCGTTCATCCTCTCTTTCAGCACCTGCACGTGCAACTCTTCGTCCATCTTGATGCGCGCGATGACCGCGGCAACCTCCTCGTTGCAAAGCCGGCAGAGCATCTTGCCGTAACTTTCCGCGGCGTAAATTTCCCCGCTCAAATCGTCCATCAGCATCTTTTTCACGCTCTTGGAATAGCACACCGCGCCCGTCGAGTAAAAATTAAAGGGCGTGGCGGGCAGCCCCGCTGTGTACACGGGATCGACGCCGAGTCTGATCAGCATTTCTCCGAGCAGTTTGAAATGATGCATTTCCGCGAGGGCGATCCCCGTCAGAACGCGGGCGGTCTCCCCGTCGCACTGTTCCCCGAAACGGAGCGAATGATAGATATATTGCAATATCGCCGTAAGTTCGCCGTGCGCGGAAGTGTACGCGGGGAAGATGATCTTCGCGCTCTTGAAATCGCAGCCGATGCAATCGAGCGGCGGATACGGCAGATCGAGTTGAATGGGTTTCATACCTTTCCCCCTTTTCGTTTTACTGCAATATATGATTTTCCCCCGCCGCGGCGTTCTTGCGGAAGTGTACGAAGAAATCTTCGGCATGCGCCGCTGCGGGGCGTGTGTACGCGCGGCGCTTGGCGGGCGCGGTTTTGACTTACGGGGCTTTTTCCGCCTGCGACGGAAAAACCGCCGCATCACCGCCGCCGGCGCGACAAAAAAGACGGGGGCGTGTGTGCGTACGGCGGCTTTTTCTTCTCCTCGCAAAGGCGTTTTCGGCGCCGAAAACGCCTTTGCGCATACGCCGCCGTCCCCCTACGGAAATTCCCCGCGCGGGAATTTTTTTGCAAAATACAAACATTTGTTTGACTTTTTTCTTTCGGCGCGCTATACTATGAACAAATGTTTGAAAATGCGGGGTAACGCGCGATGATAGACGCAAACCGACTGGAAATCCTCACCGATTCGGCGAAATATGACGTTTCCTGCTCTTCGAGCGGATCGAAACGGCAGAACGTGAAAGGCGGGCTGGGCAACGCGAGCATCGGCGGCATCTGCCACTCCTTCACCCCCGACGGCCGATGCATTTCCCTTTTAAAGATCCTGATGAGCAACAAATGCGCGTACGACTGCCAATACTGCGTAAACCGCCGCAGTAACGACGTGCCCCGCGCCTCCGCCACGCCGGACGAGATCTGCGAACTCACCGCGGCGTTTTACAAGCGCAACTATATCGAAGGGCTGTTTTTGTCCTCCGCGGTGGAATATTCCCCCGACAGGACGATGGAACGCCTGCTGGAAACGGTGATCAAACTCAGAAAACAATACTGTTTCAACGGCTATATTCATTTAAAAGGCATCCCCGGCGCGGACCCGCTGCTCATCGAACGGGCGGGCATGTATGCGGACAGAATGAGTTTCAACATCGAACTGCCCAGCGAAAGCAGCCTGAAACTGCTTGCGCCGCAGAAAAACAAAGCCGCCATCGTCAAGCCGATGCGGCAGCTTTCTTCCGGCATCCTGCGGGAAAAATACCCCAAGCGCAGCCGCTTTCTGCCCGCGGGACAGACGACGCAGATGATCGTCGGCGCCTCGCGGGAGACCGACGGGCAGATCCTGCGCCTGAGCGAAAGTTTATACGACGCTTTTTCCTTAAAACGCGTATACTTTTCCTCCTACGTGCCCGTCAACTTCAAAAACGCCTTTCTTCCCGTGCAGAGCGCGGGGCTTTTAAGGGAACACCGCCTGTATCAGGCGGACTGGCTGCTGCGTTTTTACGGCTTTTCCGCCGCGGAGATCGTCGGGGAAAACGGCAATCTCGCCGAAGAATACGACCCGAAATGCGCATGGGCGATCCGCCACATGGAGCAGTTCCCCGTGGAGGTCAACGCCGCGCCCGTGGAAACACTGGTGCGCGTGCCGGGCATCGGCATCAAAAGCGCATACCGCATCCGCGAAGCGCGCCGCTATACCCGCCTTACCTTCGAGGATCTGAAAAAAATGCGCGTGGTGATGAAACGCGCGCGGCACTTTATCACCGCCGGCGGAAAATTTTACGGCGAAGAGAATTTCGGCAGGATGAAAAACCTGCTCGCCATGCACGAACAGAGCGAAAACGCCGAACAACTTTCCTTTCTGAAGGAAAACGAGATCGTGCAGAGCGTGATCACGGGGCAGTTATGAAGACCTATCTTTGCGAAGACTCCGTAAACGGGCTGTTTTCCGCCGTTTTCCGCGCGTATGCGGAAAAAAACACCGCCGCGCGCATTTCCTGCCTTTTATACGAACAGACGGCATTCGACAGCGAATTTATCGACGTAAAAACCGACGCGGACCATGCCGACCGCGTGAAAGCCGCCGTCGCCCGATACGGCGGAAACAAGGCGCTTCGGGAAATCGGGCGGGCGATGCGCTCCTGCGAGGCGGAAAAGGCGGACGTGATCTTCGCGTACATCAAGCGCATGCTGGCGGAAAAGCGGGACATATCGCGCTCGTTCGCCTATGCGGAAGTGATGCCCTTCGTAACGCTTTCGGAACGCGTGCAGCTGGAAGTGCACCGATTTACGGGATTTTTGCGTTTCGAGGAGCAAAACGGGCTGCTTTACGCGCGCTTCACCCCCGATAACGACATCGCGGACCTCTTGCTGGGGCACTTTTCGCGGCGGCTGGGCGAACTGCCTTTTCTGATCCACGACGCCCGCCGCGGCAAATTCGCCGCATGGGACGGCAAACGGGCGGCTTGTTTTTTTGCCGACGATCCTTCAATCCGACCGGACGCGGCGGAAAAGGAACTCATCGGGCTGTGGAAACGCTACTTCGCCGCCGCCGACGTGAAATCCCGCCCGCACCCGAAACAGCAGGACGGCTATCTGCCCCGCCGCTACCGCAAAAACATGAGCGAATTTCAATGACCTTTGCCGCGCGCGGCTTTCCTGCGGGCGGTTCGCGCGAACGCCCCATTGTTGTTCGCGCGCTTTGCCGCCGCGCATTCCGCCCGCCATGCAGATTCGCCCCCGCTTACGTCGGGAGCGGCGGGGCAGCGCGGAATTTTCCGCCGCGGGCTTCCGATCGACGCGACCCGATATTCGTTTTTAGGGTTTTTTTTCTTAAAATCGTCATTGCCGCTTTACAGGCGGCATATTTTTTAACTTTCCGTACTGTATTCGTTTATTTATCCACAGTCTGTTATTCGACTTTTTTCGACATCATTCGATTATATAGGCGATTTCGCCCCGTTTTTCCCCATTTATTCGACAACCGTCTAAAAACAAAAAAACCGCCGGCTCGTTTACACGCCGTGTAAACGAGCCGGCGGAAATTCGTATGCGCCGCAAAATCGGGCGGTTTTCCCGAAAAAGGGCGGCGCTCAATCGACGAGGTCGACGGAGATCACGCGAACGGTCTTTGCGCCGTAGGTTTCCAGACCCGTCAGCCGCACGCCTTCGATCTCACCGCCGACGGGGATCCGCACGAGGCGGCGGTAATTTTCTTTCTCTTCCCTTACGGTCCGCCACTTTCCGCCGATCAGCGTTTCAACGCGGTACGCCTTCACGAGGGAGGGCGGCATTTTCTCCTGTTCGTCCGCAAGGGAGATATTGAGTTTCATCGGATAAGAGCGGCTCCACGGGTTTTTGCAGTATTCCCGCGCGATGTCGTTATCGAACACGATCCTTACCGCCCCCGCCCGCGTTTTCGGGAAGGTGAATTCCAGCGTTTCGCCGACGGCGCGTTCGACGCAGTACGCCTCTTCGCCGAGTTTCCTTTCGACGCCCGCGGCGAGTATCCGCTTTTCACCTTCGGAAAGGGAACTTTCCGCCCCCGCCATCGCCGCGGAAAGCCGCCGCGGCGTATTGAGCAGGAAACAATCGTCGTCGCGCAGCGCCTGCTGCAAGGCGGCGATATCGACGTCGCGGGCGGCTTTTTTCCGCCCGACGAGCAGCGAGCACGCCGTGCCCGCCGCCTGCCCGAGCGCGGCGCACGTTCCCATGACCCGCGTGGAAGAAAGCGCCAAATGCGACACGCTGACGTTTCTCCCCGCGAAAAAGAGATTATCGATGTTTTTGGAATACAGGCAGCGGTACGGGATGCCGTAAGGCTGCTTCGGGAAGATGTTGCGGTTCGGCGGATCGGCGGAATCGAACCCCGCGGGGTTGTGATCGTCCATCGGCCAGCCGCCGTAGGCGACCTCGTCGCCGAAAACCCGCGCGGAAAGCAGATCGTTTTCATTCAGCACGTAATCGCCGATATAGCGGCGGCTTTCCCGCTTGCCGCCGAGGAAACTCACCCAGTCGAGCGTCCAGTTGTCGCTGTCGAACTTCCCGCTGTTTTTGATGTAATCCCACACGCCGTACGCCAACGCCAGCAGTTCGGTTTTGATCTCCTCGGCGTCCCGCGTAACGTCCTTCGTGCCGCCGAGTTCCATCCACCAGAAATTATCCGTCCTGAAAACGCCGCGGCTGTTCGTATCCATACGGTAGCGGAATTCTTCCTCCGTCAGTTTTCTGGCGAACGACGGGGGCGTGAAGGGCACTTTTTCCGCGGTTTCCCTTACCTGTATCAGGCAAGAACTGCCCATCGTGCACCCGTCCGCCGCGGAAACGCCGTCCTTTTCGCCGTAGCGCGCCTTGTCCTCCCGCCCGCTCGTGAACGCCGCCGACGTGCAGTAACTTAAAATGCTGTCCCCCGAACAGTCGGCGAAATATTCCGCGAAAATCCGCAGTTTTTTATAAGTGGTCAACTGCCATATATCGGCATAGAGGATGCGCCCGTTCTCCTCCTTCGCGCCCGTACAGGTCGCGTTCAGAAAGACTTTCAGGTTCTTTTCCCCCGCCGCGAGATCGTACAAAACGCCGTCCCACACGCCGAAAGAGAGCGTCGGGTTGTAGCGGATATTCGCCATCGCCAGTTCTTCCACGATGCCGCCCTCGCGGTAAAAGGGGAAATGATGCCCCGCGCCCCTGATCCACATGCGCACTTCGCCGGAAGCGTTGCCGCCGAGAACGGGTCTGTCCTGCACGAGCGCGGTCTTTACGCCCCTGCGCGCCGCCGCCACGGCGGCGCACAGCCCCGCCATGCCGCCGCCGATCACGCAGAATTGAGCGCGGTAAGTTTCGTTGACTTCGATTTCCATAACTTTCCTCCTTATATATGCCATTATATACCGCCGCGCAAAAAAAAGCAATGCCGCCGCCCGCTGCGATCCGGCTGAAAAACTATAAAAAACGGCTTTTTTTTGCATGCAAAGGAAAACAACGTGTATTGACAAAACGCGGCGGGTATGTTATACTGTAAAAAAAAGGGGTTCGGGCGATGAAACTTGCCAGACTTACGCCCTACAGCGGGCAGATGACCGCCGCGTATTACCGCGGCGCCATACCGCACTACAACGCCTATTGGGAAATCAGCCTGTTTATCGAAGGGGAATCGATAAACAGTTATAACGGCGTCGATTTCCCCGCGGTTTACGGTTCCGTGTTCCTTACGGGCACGCGGTATATTCACAAGATCATCGCCAAAACGCCGAAACACATGCACCGCGACGTTTATATTCCCGACGAGGAAATGCGCCGTTTTTGCGCCTTTTACCGCGGCGAGGACCTTTACCGGATGATTTCCGAACAGGATACCGCCATCCGGATCGAAGTGCCCGCCGGCACGTTCAAGGACGTCGTTGCCGACCTTTCTTCCATAGAAACGCTGCCCAACGCGCCGGAGGAGTTCGCCGTAAAGAAGGATTTTATCGATTCCGTCGTGATGTATCTTTTGAGTTTTATCCCCAAAAACGAATACTTCCGCAAGCGGAACTTGCCCGTTTGGCTGGACGATTTCATCCAAAAACTCGCCGATCCGGAAGTGTTCACGCAGAAGATCTACCGCCTGACGGACGCCACGGGATATTCCCGTTCGCAGCTGGCGCGGCTGTTCAAGAAATACACGGGGCTCACGCTGTTCGAATATCTTGACAATCTGAAACTCAATTACGCGCTGACGCTGCTGCAAACCGGCGAGGAAAGCGTTCTGGACATCGCCATGGCGCTGGGCTACGACAGCGTAAGCCACTTCATCAAGCGGTTCAAAGCCGCCTTCGGCATCACGCCTCAGAAACTGCGCGCCGCGGCAACCATCCGCTCGTAAAGCGGCGGGTCGCGGC
>CALVUL010000085.1 GCA_944363555.1 uncultured Clostridia bacterium | reverse complement strand
GTGGTGCCGTTTCTCACGGAGGACAGGCCGCTGTACGGCGACATCAATCTGTCGGAAAAACTGATCGAGGACGGGTCTTTGGTGGCGGCGGTGGAAAACGCCGCGGGGAAAATGGAGTTCTGATATGCATATCGATCTGAAAGAAGTCATGGGGGATCGCGGCGCGCTGCCCGCCGCGCCGGCGTTTGAAAAGGGTATCCGCCGCGCGCCCAAGCGCACGGCGGCGCTGAGCGCGGCGCAGAAGAAACTCGCGCTTAAAAACGCTTTGCGCTATATTCCCGAAGAGTGGCATGAAGCCGTCGCGCCGGAGTTTAAAAAGGAGTTGGAAGAACGGGGGCGTATCTACGGCTACCGCTTCCGCCCGAAGGGCAGGATCTACGGCAGGCCCGTAGACGAATACAAGGGGAAATGCATCGAGGGCAAGGCGTTTCAGGTGATGATCGACAACAACCTCGATTTCGACGTGGCGCTCTATCCTTACGAACTGGTAACGTACGGGGAGACGGGGCAGGTGTGCCAGAACTGGATGCAGTATCGGCTGATCAAAAAATATCTTGAAGAACTCACCGACGGGCAGACGCTCGTCATGGCGAGCGGGCACCCCGCGGGGCTGTTCGCCTCGCATAAAACGTCGCCGCGGGCGATCATCACCAACGGGCTGATGGTGGGGATGTTCGACGACGGCGAAAACTGGGCGAAAGCCGCCGCCATAGGCGTTTCGAGTTACGGGCAGATGACGGCGGGCGGTTGGATGTACATCGGGCCGCAGGGCATCGTGCACGGCACGTTCAATACGCTTTTGAACGCCGGCAGGAAGGTGCTCGGCATACCGCAGGACGGCGACCTGAGAGGAAAACTCTTCGTAACTTCGGGACTCGGCGGCATGAGCGGCGCGCAGCCCAAAGCGGCGGAGATCGCGCATGCCGTTGCGATCGTCGCGGAAGTGGATTTTTCCCGCATCGAAACGCGGCGCACGCAGGGATGGGTACACCGCGTGACGGACAGCGCGGCGGAGGCGTTCGAATGGGCGCAAAGCGCCTGCGAAGAACGGCGGAGCGAATCCGTCGCCTATTACGGCAACGTGGTGGATCTTCTGGAATACGCCGCGGAAAACGACATTCGCATCGACCTTTTATCCGATCAGACGAGCTGCCACGTGCCTTACGACGGCGGTTACTGCCCGCAGGGGATCGCGTTCGAGGAGCGCACCCGCCTTTTGGAAAGCGACCGCGAAACGTTTAAAAAACTGGTGGACGCGTCGCTCGTAAAGCACTTCCGCCTGATACAAAAACTCACGGCGAAGGGCGCGTACTTTTTCGATTACGGCAATTCCTTCATGAAAGCGGTGTTCGACGCCGGCGCGAAGGACATCGCCAAAAACGGCGCGGATACGAGCGAAGGATTCATCTTCCCCTCCTATGTGGAGGACATCATGGGCCCCATGCTCTTCGATTACGGCTACGGCCCTTTCCGCTGGTGCTGTCTGTCGGGGAAAGCGGAGGATTTACGCAAAACCGACGCGGCGGCGATGGGCGTCATCGACCCCGACCGCAGGGGGCAGGATCGGGACAATTACATCTGGATCCGCGACGCGGAGAAAAACAACCTCGTCGTCGGCACGAAATGCAGGATTTTATATCAGGACGCCTTCGGTCGGCGGGACATCGCCCTGAAATTCAACGCCATGGTGCGCGCGGGGGAGATCGGCCCCGTCATGCTGGGGCGGGACCACCACGACACCGGCGGCACGGATTCCCCTTTCAGGGAAACGAGCAATATTTACGACGGCAGCAACGTAACCGCCGATATGGCGGCGCAGTGTTTCGCCGGCAACGCCGCGCGGGGGATGAGCCTCGTCGCCCTGCATAACGGCGGGGGCGTGGGGATCGGCAAGGCGATCAACGGCGGGTTCGGCTTGGTGCTCGACGGCAGCGAACGGGTGGACGGGATCATTCGAAAAGCCGTCGTATGGGATACCATGGCGGGCGTTGCGCGCCGCAGCTGGGCGCGCAACCCGCACGCGATGGAAGTCGCGGCGGAATACAACGACAAGACGGGCGATTGCATCACCTTGCCGTCGCTCGCGAGCGACGAACTCGTGGACAGGGTGATGCGATGAACCGCTTTCTCGTAACCGATATAGGCGAACTCGTAACCTGCGGCGGGGGCGTGAAGCGCGGCGCGGCGATGAAAAACGCCGGCGCGGTGAAGGACGGCGCGTTTTTCGTGGCGGACGGCGTCATTCAAGCCGTCGGCAGTCGGGAAGAACTGGAAAAGCGATACCGCGGGGAGGCGCGTTTTTCCTGCAACGGCGCCCTCGTAACCCCCGGGTTTGTGGACAGCCACACCCACGCGGTGTTCGGCGGGGAGCGTTCGGAAGAATTTTCCATGCGCCTTCGCGGCGCGTCGTATATGTCCGTTATGGAAAGCGGCGGGGGGATCGCCGCCACCGTCGCGGCGACCCGCGCGGCGACGGAAGAGGAACTCGTCCGTCGGGGAAAGGAACACCTTGCGCGCATGCTCGCGTTCGGCGTTACGACGGCGGAAGTCAAGAGCGGTTACGGGCTCGATACCGAAACGGAGTTGAAACAACTTTCCGCCGTGAAAAAACTCGGAAAGATCCAGCCGGTGGAACTCGTTCCCACCTATATGGGGGCGCACGCCGTGCCGGCGGGGACGACGGCGGAAGCCTACATCGAACGATGCGTAAACGAAATTCTGCCGAAGATTGCCGAAAGCGGTCTGGCGGAATTTGCCGATATATTCTGCGAAGAGGGGGTGTTTTCCCTGTCGCAGAGCGAAAAGTATCTTCTGAAGGCGGGGTCGCTCGGTTTCAGACTGAAACTGCACGCCGACGAGATGGTTTCCCTCGGCGGGGCGGGGCTGGGCGCGCGCCTCGGCGCGGTATCGGCGGATCATCTGCTCAAAATCGGCAAAGAGGATATTGCGCGGCTGGCAAAGTCGGACACAATCGCCACCGTTCTGCCGCTCACGGCGTTTTGTCTGGGGGAAGATTACGCCCCCGCGCGCGCCCTCATCGACGGCGGCGCGATCGTCGCCGCGGCGAGCGATTTCAACCCGGGCAGCTGCTGTTCCTGTTCCGTGCCCCTGCTCATCGCGCTTTGCTGTATCTATATGAAGATGAGCGTGGAAGAAACGCTGACCGCCCTGACGATCAACGGCGCGGCGGCGTGCGGCAGGGAAAAGAGTTCGGGCAGCATAGAAGTCGGAAAGCAGGCGGATTTCGTCGTGTTTTCCTGCAACAAAAAGGAATTTTTGCCGTATTATACGGGGATGAACCTCGTAAAGACGGTGTTCAAAAAGGGGGTAAGGGCGTATGGTTAAACTGCTCGAATGCGTGCCCAATTACAGCGAGGGCAGGGATTTAGGCAAAGTGGAAAAGATCGTCGATTGTTTCCGCGGCAAAGCGGGCGTGAAACTGCTCGATTATTCCTCGGATAAGGATCATAACCGCACGGTGGTTACCGTTATCGGCGAGATCGAGCCCCTCAAAGCCGCCGTTACGGAATCGGTCGGCAGGGCGTTGGAACTCATCGACATGACCAAGCACGAAGGGCAGCACCCCCGCATGGGCGCGGTGGACGTGATCCCCTTTATCCCCGTGAAAAACGCGAGCGCAGAGGACGCGGACGCGGCTGCGAAAGCCGTTGCCGCGGCGGCGTACGAAAAGTACGGGCAGCCGTTTTTCCTGTACGAACAGTCGGCGAGCGCGCCGCACCGCGCCAACCTTGCGGATGTGCGCAAGGGGCAGTTCGAGGGCATGGTGGAAAAGATGAAAGACCCGCTGTGGAAGCCCGATTTCGGCGAAACCATCCACCCCACGGGCGGGGTTACGGCGATCGGCGCGCGCCCGCCCCTCGTGGCGTTCAACGTCAATCTCGCCACTGATAATATCGAGATCGCAAAAAACATCGTCAAAGCCGTGCGGTATATCAACGGCGGGTTCCGCTACTGCAAGGCGATGCCCGTGGCGTTGGAAGAGCGGGGCATCGTGCAGGTTTCCATGAACCTGACGGATTTTACCAAAACGGCGATCTACCGCGTGTTCGAGGCGATCAGGACCGAGGCGAAACGCTACGGCGTGAACGTGATCGGCAGCGAGGTGGTGGGGCTCGTGCCCATGCAGGCGCTCGTCGACTGCGCGGAGTATTACCTGCAACTCGAAAACTTTTCCGTCGAGCAGGTTCTGGAGAGCCGCCTGATATGAATTTAACGGATCTGAGCGTAAAGGAATTTTTGGAAGAAACGGCGTCCTCGTCGCCCGCCCCGGGCGGAGTCAGCGTATCGGCGCTGGCGGGCTCGCTTTCGGCGGCGCTCGCCGCCATGGTCGCGCGCCTTACGGAAGGCGAGAAGTACGCCGCCGTGCGCGGGGAAATGCGGCGCATCGCGGCGGAGGCGGAAAAACTGAAAGGCGCGCTTTCGGAATGCGTGCAGAAGGATACGGACGGTTTTTCGGAATATATGGCGGCGCTGAAACTGCCGAAGGATACGGAAAAAAACATCGCTCTGCGCCGCGCGGCGATGCAAAACGGGCTGAAAAAGGCGGCGCTCGTGCCGCTGGAAACCGCGCGTACGGCGGCGGGGATCTTTCCGCTGGCGGCGGCAGCGGCGAAACAGGGCAACCCCAACGCGCTGAGCGACGCGTTGGTCGCCGCGCTGCTGGCGAAAGCGGCGGTATGCGGGGCGTTGCTCAACGTGCGCGTCAATCTCGCCGCCGTCGAGGACAAGGCGTTTACCGAACAGATCGCGGCGCAAATCGAAGATCTCGCCGCGCGGGCGAAGGAAGGGGAGCGGCTGCTTTCGGAAATCCCCCTCGCCGCGGGATTGCTGTAATGAAAACATAAAAACGAAATAACCGCGATTTGCGCGCGATGAAGCGAACCGGAAAAGTCGGAAAAAACTTTTCGTTGCGAACGGCGCGCCGTTCCTTTTTACCCAAGGGTAAAAAGACAGCATTTAACAGCCCCTTTGAAAGGCGCGGGGGAGGGAAACGCTTTACGCTTACGTTTTGCTACGGAAAAGCGCGGGAGGCAAGGCAACGCGACGCAAAACGGAAAAGCCCTTCATACAGGTAGAAAGCCGCGCTTCTGCGGCCGTATATAAAAAAAGAAAAGGAGAGAAGAAAATGAAAAAGACATGGA
>CALVUL010000084.1 GCA_944363555.1 uncultured Clostridia bacterium | reverse complement strand
TCCAGAATATCGGCGATGTCTTTCTGCGGGTTGTACACGTAGTTGTTGTCGATATTCGTGCGGCCGATGAGATAGTCCACCGACACGTCGAAATAATCGGCGATCTGGATGAGCTGCTCGAAAGAGGGGGCGGTCCTGCCGTTTTCCCAGCTGCTGATGGTCGCCTGCGTCACGCGGAACTGCGATGCGAGCGTTTTCTGGTTGATCTGTGCTTCGTTGCGAAGATTTTTGAGATTGTTACCAAACATAATTCTTTACCTTACTATATATAATATACCAAAATCCGACACAATGGAATAACTATTACAAAATATAGAATCGACTTTATATATCAAAAATGCCGATAACGAAATTTTAAGAAAAATTTTTCGCGGTATTTTTCCGTCTGTATATATATCATATCATAAATTAAAAAAAAGTAAATGGATTTCACGAAAATTTTTTGAAAAAACCCGAAAATTTCCGAAAATATTGCGTTTTCGTACGGGGGGGGGGTAAGAACGGTATGTATCGCCTTATTTGCGGGGTTTATTCCCTCCGTATTGCGGCGTAGCGCCTTCGGCGCGGGGCGGAACGGCTTTTGCGGCGGGCAAAAAGTTTGCTCTTTCACACGGTGCGCGCGATCAGGACCGAAGCGTAGGCGGCGATGCCTTCTTCCCTGCCGATAAAGCCGAGTTTTTCCGTCGTCGTCGCGCCGACGCCTACGGCGGAAGGCGGAATTTTTAAAATTAGCGCAAGGTTATTTTTCATCGCGTCGATATAGGGCGCGAGTTTGGGTCTCTGCGCAAGAACGGTCAGGGAAACGTTGACCGGTTTCCAGCCGTTTCCGGCGAGCAGCCGCAGGACTTTCCGCATCAGTTCCATGCTGTCTGCGCCCTCGTACGCCGGATCGGTATCGGGGAAATACGTGCCGATGTCCTTCAGCCCTGCGGCGGATAAGAGCGCGTCGGTTACGGCGTGCGCGGCGGCGTCGGCGTCGCTGTGCCCCGAAAGCCCCTTTTCGTGGGGAATGGTTACGCCGCAGAGGATGAGTTTGCGCCCCGTTACGAGTTCGTGGGTATCGTATCCGCAGCCGGTGCGGTACGGGCAGCCGAAATCCTCCCGAAAGGTCAGTTTGCAATTTTCCCGCGCGCCTTCGACGAGGCGGGGCGCGCCGACGTATTTTAAGTAAAGCGAACTCTCGTCGGGGAACGCGCCCTCCGCCTTTTCAAAGGCGGCGAGCAGGTCTTTGCGGTAAAACGCCTGCGGCGTCTGCACGATGTAATTGCCCTCTTTGCCGTATATGCGGGAAAGAAAGCCGTTTTCGCCGGCGGCAAGGGTGTCCGCGGCGGGGATCGCAGCCACGCCGCTGCCGTACGTTTTCACGCTTTCGACGCAGCGGGAAATGACGTCCGCGGTAACGAAGGGGCGGGCGCCGTCGTGCACCAGAACGATGTCTCCCGCCGCGGCGTTCAGCCCGTTTTTCACCGATTCCGTGCGCGTCGCGCCGCCGCGGGCGAATACCGCGGCGGGGAACAGCGCGCGCATCGCCCTTTCGTCCTTTTCGGAAACGACGAGCACGATCTCGTCGATCATACCGCTTTTTTCAAACGCCCGCACGGTCTTTTCGATGACCGTTTCCCCGCCGATCTTCTGCAAAAGTTTGTTCTCGCCGAATCCCGCGCGCGCGCCTTTGCCCGCCGCGGGGATGATTGCGCTGATCTTCATTCTTCTTCCACCGTTTCGTAAAGCGTTTGCGCCTCGTCCTTTTTCACGTTTTCTTTGAGTTCCTTCACGCGGAACTTTACTTTGCCGCCGGCGAAGCGGATTTCCACCACGTCGCCGACTTTCAGGGCGTAGGAGGGTTTTACGTCTTTTCCGTTGACCGAGACCCTGCCGCCGCTGCACGCTTCGTTCGCCAGCGTGCGGCGTTTCAAAATGCGCGATACTTTCAGAAATTTATCGATTCTCATCCTTTTACCTGCCGAATTTTGAATTTTTATATATTTTTCTCGAAATCGCTTGACTTATCTTGAAAAAACCTTTATAGTATTATAATGCATTATGATAGGTTATTATCGATTATTGTCGCTATTTTCGGAAAAACGGCATTTCGCCATGCCCCGCAAAACCGCTGAAAATGACTGGTAATTCCTAAGTGAAATCATTCTATGCTCTTATTATACTACATTCGATGATTTTTCTCAACCTGTCAAGAACAATTTAAAAAAATTTTTAAGGAGTGTGTTGTTGATGGCACGTAATCTAAGAGAAGTTCAGTGCGGTAAAGTCAAGCGGAAGAGTTTTTCCAAGATCAAGGAAGCGATCGATATTCCCTACCTTGTGGAAGTACAGAAAGACTCTTACGACAACTTTATCAAGGAAGGGATCAGCGAAGTTCTGGAAGATTTTTCGCCGATTACCGATTATTCCGACCACTTTGAACTGTATTTTCTCGACCACGTGCTTTCCGGTTCGCCGAAGTATGACGAGAAGGAATGCCGAGACAGAGACGCTACGTTCGCCCTTCCGCTCAGGGTAAAGGTACGGTTGGTCAACAAGGTAACCGACGAAGTGATCGATCAGGAAGTGTTTATGGGCGATATGCCGCTCATGACGGAAAACGGTTCCTTCATCATCAACGGCGCCGAACGCGTCATCGTTTCCCAATTGGTGAGAAGCCCCGGCGTTTATAACGGAAAATCGCTGGACAAGTCCGGCAAAAAACTTTTCGATACCACCGTCATTCCCAGCCGCGGCGCGTGGCTGGAATTCGAGCAGGACGCATCCGACGCGCTGTGGGTGCACGTGGACAGGACGAGGAAACTCACCGCCACGGTGCTGCTGCGCGCCCTCGGCTTCGGCAGCGACGAAGCGCTCAAACTGCTTTTCGACGACAACCCGATGATCGCCGCCACCATCGAAAAGGATACGGCGAAATCGGAAAGCGACGGGCTGATCGAACTTTACCGCCGCCTGCGCCCCGGCGAAGTCCCCACGGAGGACGCGGTGCGCCAGCATCTGAGGAATCTCTTTTTCGATCCCCGCCGTTACGACATCGCAAAGGTCGGCAGATATAAATTCAACAAGCGCCTGCGCATGTCGGCGCGTATCGTCGGCTGCACGCTGGCGGATACCGTCGTCAACGAGGACGGCGAAGTGCTCGCCGAAGCGGGAACGGTTGTGGATAAGGCTGCAGCGCTCGCCATTCAGAACGCCGGCGTCAACGAAGTATATATCGTCGGCGCGGAAGGAAGGCGGCACAAGATCATCGCCAACAACGTGGTGGATTTTTCTTCCGTGGAGGAGTTCAAAAACGCCGATCATAAAAAATTCGGGCTGCTCGACACGGTGTATTATCCGACGGTGAAGTTCGCCCGCGAGATCTATGCGGCGGCGCAGACCGAGAGCGCGGAAGAGACGGCGGAGCGTTTCCGCACCCGCATCAACGAACTTTTCTATCTCGAAGAAAAGATTTCCGACAAGGCGGAAGAAAAACCGGAGGAGAAGAAGAACGAGGAAAAGTGCCGCGAGATCCGCGTGAAATTCGTGCAGGCGGTCAAGGCGTTTTTCGATCTTCTGAAAGAAGAGGGCTGCGAACTCGACGCGGAAAAGCGGAAGATCGTCCGCCCGATGATCGAAAAACTCAATCATAAACACATCACCGTGGACGATATTGTGGCGGTGGTATCTTTGAACCTCGATCTGAACGAGGGCGTCGGCACGGTGGACAACATCGACCACCTCGGCAACCGCCGCGTGCGCAGCGTGGGCGAACTGCTGCAAAACCAGTTCCGCATCGGCATCGCCCGCTTGGAGCGGGTCATCAAGGAGCGCATGGCGACGCAGGATCCCAAGGAGGTTTCCCCCAACGGGCTCATCAACGTGCGCCCCGTGAGCGCGGCGATCAAGGAGTTTTTCGGGTCCTCCCAGCTTTCGCAGTTCATGGACCAGACCAACCCCATCGCGGAACTCACGCACAAGAGAAAACTCTCCGCCCTCGGCCCCGGCGGTCTGAACCGCGACCGCGCCACCTTCGAAGTGCGCGACGTGCACCATTCCCATTACGGCAGGCTGTGCCCCATCGAAACGCCGGAAGGTCAGAACATCGATCTGATCTCCTCGATGTCCACCTACGCGAAGGTCAACAAGTTCGGCTTTATCGAATCGCCTTACCGCAGGGTCGATAAGGAAAGGGGCGTCGTTACCGACGTGGTGGATTATCTCACGGCGGACGAAGAAGATAATTATATCGTGGCGCAGGCGAACGAACCGCTCGACGAGGAAGGGCGTTTCGTCAACGAGCGCGTCAGCTGCCGCCACAGGGCGGATATTACCGAAGAGCCGCGGGAACTCATCGACTATATGGACGTTTCCCCGAAACAGCTCATCTCGGTGGCGACGGCGCTCATCCCGTTTTTGGAAAACGACGATACCAACCGCGCCCTCATGGGTTCCAACATGCAGCGGCAGGCGGTGCCTCTGTTAAAGCCCGAAAACGCCATCGTGGCGACGGGTATCGAGGGCAGGATCGCGTACGACTCGGGAGTCATGGTCATCGCCAAAGAGGCGGGCGTGGCGACCGCCGTCGCCGGCGACGAGATCACGATCACCGAGGACGACGGGTTCAAACGCGTATATAAACTGAAAAAATTCGAACGTTCCAATCAGGGGACGTGTCTTAACCAACGCCCCATCATCAACAAGGGCGAACGGGTGGAAAAAGGGCAGGTGCTGGCGGACGGCCCTTCCACGGCGAACGGCGAACTGGCGCTCGGCAGAAACATCCTGATCGGCTTTATGTCGTGGGAAGGCTATAACTACGAGGACGCCATCCTCCTTTCGGAAGAACTCGTCCGCGACGACGTGTTCACCACCATCCACATCGAAGAGCACGAAACCGAGGCGCGGGATACAAAACTCGGCGAAGAGGAGATCACCCGCGACATTCCCAACGTCGGCGAGGACGCGTTGAAAGACCTCGACGAGGACGGCATCGTGCGCATCGGCGCGGAAGTCAACTCCGGCGACATCCTCGTCGGTAAAGTTACGCCGAAGGGCGAAACGGAACTCACGCCGGAAGAAAGGCTGCTTCGCGCGATCTTCGGCGAAAAGGCGAGAGAGGTGCGCGACACCTCCCTCAAAGTGCCGCACGGAGAGGGCGGCATCGTCGTGGACGTGAAGATCTTCACGCGGGCGAACAAGGACGAACTGCCGCCGGGCGTCAATAAACTCGTGCGCGTGTACATCGCGCAGAAGAGAAAGATCTCCATCGGCGACAAGATGGCGGGCCGCCACGGAAACAAGGGCGTCGTTTCCCGCATTCTTCCGGAATGCGATATGCCGTTCATGGCGGACGGCACGCCGCTGCAGATCGTGCTGAACCCCCTCGGCGTCCCCTCGCGTATGAACATCGGGCAGGTGCTGGAAGTGCACCTCGGGCTGGTGTGCAAGCAGCTCGGCTGGAAGATCGCCACCCCCGTGTTCGACGGCGCTTCCGAAAAGGAGATCAAAGAACTCCTGCGGGAAAACAACTTCGTCAACCCCGACGGGGAAGTGGACGGCAAGATACAGCTTTACGACGGGCGTACGGGCGAACCATTCGACAACCGCGTAACCGTCGGGCAGATGTATATGATCAAACTCATCCACCTCGTCGACGACAAGATCCACGCCCGTTCCACGGGGCCGTATTCCCTCGTAACGCAACAGCCGCTCGGCGGTAAGGCGCAGTTCGGCGGGCAGCGGTTCGGCGAAATGGAGGTGTGGGCGCTCGAAGCCTACGGCGCGGCGCATATTCTGCAGGAGATCCTCACCGTCAAGTCCGACGACATCGTCGGCCGCGTAAAGACCTACGAATCCATCGTCAAGGGCAACAGCATTTCCGAGCCGGGCATCCCCGAATCCTTCAAGGTGCTGCTCAAAGAACTGCAGTCTCTCGCCCTCGATATGAAGGTGCTTACCGAAAACAAGGAAGAACTCGCCATCAAAGATCTGATCGAAAGCGAGGACGATACCCCGCACGTGCGCGAAAGAGAGGATATCGAGGAAGTCAGGATCGACGACGAGGAGGATTTCGCCGACGATTTCGACGGCGAGGATTTCGACGGAGAATTCGAATTCAATTCCAAAGAACTTTTCGAAGAGGACGACGAGCCTCTTGATACCACCGTTCCCGACGATTTCGGCGACGACTTCGACGACGAGTTCGACGATGACGCGCTGTTCGACGACGAGGACGATAAAGAATAAAGGGAGGGTGCGTAAATGTTTGAACTTAACAATTTCGATTCGATACAGATCGGCGTAGCGTCCCCGGAAAAGATCCGCGAATGGTCCTACGGCGAAGTTACCAAGCCGGAAACCATCAATTACAGAACGCAGAAACCGGAAATCGGCGGGCTGTTCTGCGAAAGGATCTTCGGGCCGACGAAGGACTGGGAATGCCACTGCGGCAAGTATAAACGCATCCGCTATAAGGGCGTGATCTGCGACAAGTGCGGCGTGGAAGTAACCAAAGCCAAGGTCCGCCGCGACAGGATGGGGCACATCGAACTCGCCGCGCCCGTGTCGCACATCTGGTATTTCAAAGGCGTGCCCTCGCGCATCGCTCTCATGCTGGATATGAGCCCCAAAGCCCTCGAACAGGTGCTGTATTTCGCCTGCCACGTGGTGCTCGATGCGGGCAATACCGATTTAACGTACAAACAGGTCATCAACGACCGCGAGAAGATGGAAAAGGAAGAGCAGTACGGCGCGGGTTCGTTCAAAACGGGCATGGGCGCGGAAGCCGTGAAGGAACTGCTGATGGCGGTGGATCTCGACAAGGAGAGCGCCGAACTCAAAAAGATCATCGAAGAAAACACTTCCGGACAAAAGCGTCTTCGCGCGGTCAAGCGCATCGAGATCATCGAGGCGTTCCGCAAGAGCGGCAACCGCCCCGAATGGATGATTCTGGACGTGCTGCCGGTCATTCCCCCCGAACTGCGCCCGATGGTGCAGCTCGACGGCGGCAGATTCGCCACCAGCGACTTAAACGATCTGTACCGCCGCGTCATCAACCGGAATAACCGTTTAAAAAAACTCATGGAACTCGGCGCGCCGGAAATCATCATCCGCAACGAAAAGAGGATGCTGCAGGAGGCGGTGGACGCCCTGATCGACAACGGCCGCCGCGGCAAGGCGGTGAGCGGCGCGGGCAACCGCGATCTGAAATCGCTTTCGGGGCTTCTCCGCGGCAAGCAGGGAAGATTCCGCCAGAACCTCCTCGGCAAGCGCGTGGACTATTCCGGCCGTTCGGTCATCGTCGTCGGTCCGGAACTCAAACTGTATCAGTGCGGTCTGCCCAAGGAAATGGCGATCGAACTGTTCAAACCCTTCGTGAGGAAAAAGCTGGTGGAAAAGAACATCTGCCACAACATCAAGAACGCGAAGAGAACGGTGGAACGCGCCAAGCCCGTGGTGTGGGACGTGCTGGAAGAGGTCATCAAGGACCATCCCGTCATGCTCAACCGCGCGCCCACGCTGCACCGCCTGTCCATTCAGGCGTTTGAGCCGGTGCTCATCGAAGGGCGCGCCATCAAGCTGCACCCGCTGGTGTGCGGCGCGTTCAACGCGGACTTCGACGGCGACCAGATGGCGGTGCACGTGCCCCTCTCCATCGAGGCGCAGGCGGAAGCGAGATTTCTGATGCTCGCCTCCAATAACATTCTGAAACTTTCCGACGGCAAGCCGGTGATGTCGCCCACGCAGGACATGGTGCTGGGATCCTACTATCTCACCATCGTGCGGCGCGCGGAGGGCGTCAGATACGACGAAAGCGGCA
>CALVUL010000083.1 GCA_944363555.1 uncultured Clostridia bacterium | reverse complement strand
AGATACACAAACCAAATATCGTATATCTAAAGAAGAGATTGCAGCAATAAAAAGGCAGGCCTTAAAAAAGCCTGCTTTTTATGTAAAAAAGTGTTCGTACAAGCTCCCTTCGCTTCCGCCATTAGGGGATAATACGAACTCTGAAAACGGGTTCGTATTATTTTTTGCCGCCCGTTACTTCGGTATCGTTGCAAAACGCAAATGAGTACCCCCAATTTTGCCCTTTCGGGAGGCTCGGCGCAGCACGGTTTTCGCAGAAGTCAACGAAAAAAAAATTTCTTCAAACTGAAATCTTTATCCATCATAAACCGAGCGGGTCTAATTGACCTGCTCGGCTTTTTGTTCCGCCTCTTTGAGAGACAACTGCCCTTCGCCTTCCCCGAACTCGATATCTGCGTTGATATGACCGTCCGATTTTTTGGAAAGGAGAACCAACGTTTCGACGTGTTTCGTCTGCGGGAACATATCGAAGGGGCGGGCGTAAGTAACCGCGTAACGCGCGGTAAAACTTTCCTTTCTGACGATACCGCTTTCCGCCGTCTCCAAAGAGCCGACAAGCAAACCGACGTCCCGCGCAAGCGTGGCGGGATTACAGGAAATATATACGATTCTTTCCACCCCCGCGCCGACGAGGGTTTCGATCACCCGATGATCAACCCCCTTGCGCGGCGGATCAAGCACCACGGTTACGCCGCCGTATTGTTTTTTCAGTTCCGGCACGAGGGACGGCAAAACGTCCTCACACCTGCCGCAGATGTTTTCCATCTTCCCTGCAAGTCCGTTCCTGCGGGCGAGCGCGTCGGCGCAATCCACCGCTTCGCGCACGATCTCCACACCGTACGCCTTTTCCGCTTTCTTCGCCAGCATCGCCGTCATCAGCCCCGCGCCGCTGAAAGCGTCTATCACGGCGCCCTTTTCCGGCAGAGCGAGTTCCACCGCCTTTTTATAGAGTTTGCGGCTCATTTCCGTATTGACCTGTAAGAAACTTTCCGCGCCGAATTCGTATTCGATATCGTCCTTTACCGCATACCTTCCGGCGCCGTACAGCAATGTATAATGCTCGCCGCAGACGACGTTCGTCTGTTTATCGTTTCTGTTTTCATACAGCGAAAACTGCGGGAAACGCGCTTTCAGCCGCTCGATGAGCGCTTCACTGCGGGGCAGGGTTTTCATCACTACGGCGGTTACGATCAGTTTCCCCTCCACGCACCGCGCCACGATGTGTCGCAGATCGCCCGCATGGTTTTCTTCGTCATAGCCGCGGACGCCGCATTCCGCTATGTACTCGCCGAACGCGGCGATGACCTTCGCCGCCCATTCCCCGTGAATGGGGCACTGTTCCGTCCTGATCGCCCGATGCGAATTTTCCGCATAAAAGCCGATGATCGTTTCCCCGTTCTGCCATACGACGGGGATCTGCAGTTTGTTGCGGTAACCGTATTCGCCGTCGGCGGCGACCGTCGGCGCGACGTCTACGCCGAGATTGCCGATTTTCTTAAAACAATCGGCGACGACGGCGCGTTTCAATTTCAGTTGTTCGCTGTATTTTAAGTGCTGCAGCCGGCAGCCGCCGCACTTCGTAAAGAGCGGGCATACGGGTTTCACCCGCTCGTTCGCGGGAACGAGAACTTCTAAAACCTTGCCGAACGCGATGTTCTTTTTGACCTGCAATATTTTATAGCGGACTTTTTCCCCTAAAAAAGCAAAGGGAAGAAAAATAACGCATCCTTCTTCCTTTACCAAACCTTCGCCGTTCGCACCGACGGCGGATATCACGGAAACTCTTTCCTCGTTTTTTGTAATCATACTTCTTTACTTTTTGACGATGCGGGAAAGCACTTTATCGACATATGCCTGCGAAAGTTGCACAAACTTGTTGTATACCAGAAAAAACACCGCGCACAGCACGCCGAACACGGCGTAAAAAATGATCTCGATTCCGGCGACGCCGCTGAAATCGAACTCCCTGCCGAATATGCTGAACACGTATTCGACGGGCAGATCCATCACCGAAGTGTAATAAAACACGAGGAAGGCGCACAACGCCAAAAACCATACGAACTTGATGACGAACCATAGCGTTTTGCGGAAATTTTTCCTTTCCGCAATAAAATTCAGGATGGGCAGAATACCGAAAAACAGAAAATACGCCGGCCACACCAGCGAAAAGACGTTCGCGCCGCCCAGCAAAAACGCGATTACGCCCCCCGCAAAAAACGCCAGCACGCTGCCGAGCACGGATTCGAGATACAGCGGCAGCACCACGAATACCGAGGCGACGATCACCGAAATGATGTCGATAAAGGAAATATAAGCGCCCAGCGTCAAAAACAGGGCGACAAAACCCGCCGCCACCGCGGAGAGCGCAACAACGCGGCTTTTCATCGCTCAGCGGCAACAGCAGCTGCACAGCATATCCATACAGCAAAGCGCGGTGCAGAAATTCATCATCGAACCGCAGACGTCGCCGCCCATCTGCCGCTCGCCCGCGGGCTGACGGTTGCCGAAATCGGCGTTCCCCGATTTGAATTGCTTTTCTGTGAATTCGATTTTTTCTTTCAGTTTCGTGTACGCGGTGCTGTACTTGCTGTTGGTCGGCTCCATATTCATGGCGATCTCGAGCTGTTTTTTGCTCTCGTTCGTCCAGTTCTTCTTATAAAACACCACGGATTGCAGGTAATGCCATTCGGCGTTCCTGTCGTTATAATTATCGAGTTTTTCCTGCGCGGCGGCGATATTTCCGTTTTTCAGGCATTCTTCCACCTCGCTGAAATCGTAATCGTGCGTTTCGGCGTTTTTCGTCTGTTCGCGCGCAGACTTGATCTCCGCGTACGCCGTCTCTACCTGCGTGAGTTTTTTTGCCGCGGCGTTGCCGGCTTCTCCCTCCATAAACCGCTCTTCGCGGTACTTCGCTTTCAGCGTTCTGTAAGCCTGTTCGACTTCCTCGTCGCTCGCGTTTTCGCTGATGCCGAGAATCCTGTAGTTTTCCTGCATTTTCTTCTCCTTATAATTTATATATCCTGCGCTTTTTCGCCTTGTCGGGATCCATGATCAGTTTCGTCCTCGCCCCTAGACCGCGGAAGAGAATGTTGTCCGTCAGATCGTGGTTGAAAGAGTAATCGAGTTGCTTGCAGCAATCGGCGATCGTTTCCAGAATCGTGCCGAACGCGTATTCCAGATCCTTTTCGTGTTTTTTGAAAAGTTCTTTCTTGTCTGCGGCATCGGGATAAGCGTTGACGAAGGGATTGAACCGTTTTTTCGCCTTGTCTTTATCGAAATCGTCAAGCGCGTCGATCAGATAGATCCACTTGCCGAGATTATACCCCAGATTTTCCGCCTCCGGCGTGCTCTTTGCGCCGAGCAGTTCCGCGGATATTTCCCTGATCATGTTGCCGAAGGAATCGGCGGCGATGTCGATACTGTCGCCGTTCTTTTTTTCGTAATCGGTCAGCGCGGCGTAATTTCTGCGCACGATCTCGTCGAGTTTCCCTTCCGCCGCCTTCGCGCGTTTATACGCCTTGGAAATCAACGCGCGTTTGCCCCTGCCTTTTCCTTCGTCCGCAACGTCGTCATCGAGTTTGTAGTGCGCCATGATGACGTTCAGACAGCCGATGCGTTCCGTGAGCGCGTCGTTTTTCGCCACCGGTCGGCGGGTGATCCAGTGCAGAACGCACCGCTCTTCTTTGATCTCCACGTCCATATCGAGCAGGTTGTGATAAAGCGCGGATAAAAACGTGAGATCGTACGTCAGCGTGAATCTGCCGCACTGCCCGCATTTGCCGCCGATGCTTTTGCAAAGCCCGCAGTAAAGCGCTTTGTACAGCACGGAATCCTTTATATACAGATTCGGCAGATCGGGACCGATATATCCGAACATTACGCTTTCACCCGAGGCAGCAAGCCTACTTTTTTATATACCTTTCTCAGCGTTCTTTCCGCGGCCGCCGCCGCACGCTCCGCGCCGGAGGCGAGAAGTTTGTCGATATACCCCTTGTCGGAAAGGATCCTGTCCTTTTCCCTGCGGATGGGTTCCACGCCGGCAGCCACAGCCTCCCCTACGCGGCGTTTGAATTCCGCATATCCGGCGTTTTCAAATTCCTTTTCCGTTTCTTCCACGCTCTTTCCCGCGAACAGGGAATAAATGTTGATGAGGTTCGTTACGCCCGGCTTATCGGGCGCGCGGCGGACCTCGCTGCCGCTGTCGGTAACCGCGCGCTTGAACTTGCGCATGATCGTATCGGTATCGTCGTCCATGGAAACGAATGCGTTGAGGTTTTCATCAGACTTACTCATCTTCTTTTCCGGATCCTGCAAAGAATAGATCTTCGCCCCGACCTTCCCGATATATGCCTCGGGAATCTTAAAAGTATCCCCGTAACGGTTGTTGAAACGCATCGCCAGATCGCGCGTGAGTTCGAGATGCTGCTTCTGATCGATGCCGATGGGAACGACGTCCGCCTGATACAGCAGAATATCCGCCGCCATCAGCACGGGGTAATCCATCAAACCCATATTGATATTATCCGCATGGCGGGCGCATTTATCCTTGAACTGGGTCATGCGGGAAAGTTCGCCCGGGTACGCGACGGTATTTAAAATCCACGACAGTTCCGCGTGCGCCGGCACGTGCGACTGCAAAAACAGTACGGATTTTTCAGGATCCAGCCCGCAGGCGAGATAGAGCGCGGTCAGTTCGTAAGTGTTCGCGCGAAGGCGCGCGGGTTCCTGTTTCACCGTCAGGGTATGAAGATCCGCGAGCATGAAAAGACAGTCGTATTCGTCCTGCATAACCCCCCAGTTTTTGATCGCGCCGAGGTAGTTGCCGATCGTCATGATGCCGCTCGGCTGTATGCCGCTTAAAATAACCTTCTTTTGATCCATAGGTGATACACTCCGTCAGTTTATCCCATTTTAGCACAAGAAAGAAAAAAAAGCAATTACAACGACGGTAATTGCCTTTTTATTTTGCCTTATTTTTACTTTTTTGCGGCGAAGGAAAGCACGATATCCCGCAATTCGGATGTTTTTGCCGACTGCGTGAAGCGCACGGGTCTGGTTTTCAGCGCGGCGATCTGCGGCGGAACGGGTTCCGCGCTGAGTTTTTCCAGTTTCTCCGCCGCGGCGAAAGCGTCGGTTTCCGCCCTGCCCGTCAGCGCGCGGCAGACATCCTGCGCGAATTTATAGGGGCTTGCCGTGGACAGGATCACCGTGGGCTTATCCTCCCCTCCGCAGCCGTCGTATACCCCCACCGCCACGGCGGTATGCGGGTCGAGGACGTATTCGTATTCTTCGAAGAAATTGCCGATGACCGCGGCGCATTCCTCCTCGCCGCAAAAGCCGGCGGCGAAATCCTCTTTAAGCCGCGCCCGCTGCGCCGCGTCGACGGTAAACTTCCCCGTCTGCGCGAGAGCGCGCATCTTTTCCGCCGTCGCGGCGGCGTTTCTGCCGTCGAGTTCGAAAATCAGCCGTTCGAGATTGCTGGAAACCAAAATATCCATCGAGGGCGACATCGTCTTGTAAAATTCGCGGTTGACATCGTAAACGCCGGTCTCGAAAAAATCCGTGAGCACGTTGTTTTTGTTGGAAGCGCAGATCAACCGGTTGATCGGCAGCCCCATCCGTTTGGCGTACCAGCCCGCGAGGATGTCGCCGAAATTGCCCGTCGGCACGGCGAAATCGATCCTGTCGCCCATGGCGATCTCCTCCGCGTTGACAAGGTCGCAGTAGGCGGAAAAATAATAGGCGATCTGCGGCGCCAATCTGCCGAAATTCATGGAATTGGCGCTGGAAAAAACGGCGCCTTCCTCTTTCAGGCGTTTTTTGAACTGCTCGTCGGTGAAGATCTTCTTGACCGCCGTCTGGCAGTCGTCGAAATTGCCTTTGACGGCGACGACGGATACGTTGTTCCCCTCCGTGGTGCACATCTGCAGCCGCTGCATTTCCGCAACGCCTTCTTCCGGATAAAACACCATGATCTTCACGCCCTTTTTATCTTTGAACCCTTCGAGGGCGGCTTTTCCGGTATCGCCGCTCGTGGCGGTGAGGATGAGCACGTCCTCTTCGATCCCCGCATGGTCGCACCCCTCGCGCAGAAGGTAGGGCAGCAGCGTAAGCGCGATGTCCTTGAACGCCAGCGTGGGTCCGTGGAAAAGTTCCAGAATATACAGGCCGTCATCCAGTTTGACGACGGGCGCGGCGTCCTCGCCGAAAAGGGAATACGCCGCTTCGCAGGCGTCCGAAAGCGCGTCGAAATCGTATTCTTCGAGATATTTCGAGAGCACGAACGCCGCGCGGTCGGCATAATCCATATCGAGCATTTCTTCGAGCGAACCGCCGAGATCGGGAAAGCGTTCGGGGACGAACAGCCCGCCGTCCTCGGCGATGCCCTTCACGATGGCTTCCGACGCGTTTTTCGCCGAAGCGCCGCCTCTGGTGCTGTAAAATCTCATATCGTTACCTCTGTCGCAAAATGAAAGGGACGAATTCCGCCCGTCCCTTTTATCATACGGTATCTACCGCAAAAAAGCAAATCGATCGATATACTTTTTCAAAAAAACGAAAATACGCTCAGTCGAGATATTTTGCGAGGAACGGCGGAAGATCTTCTTTCGCCGCGCTGCAGGTGAACACGAAGGAAACGGAAAACGCCTTTTCCAGCCGCTCGATCATCGCAAAGAAATCGCCGAGTTCGGAGAGTTCATGCCCCGTGATCCTCGCAATGCCGTCGACGTAGATGATTTCGTTATCGGAATTCGCCGCAACGATGCCCTTGATGAATCCCACGAATTCGTTTTCGCATTTGATCTCGTAACCCTTCACGTCGATAAAACGGATCTGATATTTCAGGTCGTACATATACCGGTTTGTATCGGTGATGAAAACGACATGCCCTTTCGCCGAATCGACCTGCGCGTTCGCATCCGCGATGACGATCTTGGTTTTGCCTGTGCCTTTCGGCCCGTAAACGATTTTCATTGTAAGCCCCTCCGAATGGATGTTTTTCAAAAACCGCCGCGCGGGGCTTTTTGCGCCCGCTTTCCGTCGGTTTTCTCTATTGTACCCTATTTCCCGCCAAATTTCAATAGTTTTTTAAAAATTCTTTCATCTTCGGCGAAATTATTTTTAGTCTTTTCCGTCCCGCGGCGTACGGCGCCGCCGGAACGGGATACTTCAGCCGAGATCCAGAACGTCTTTCGGCGGACGTTTCACCCACTGACCCTGCGTGAAATCGGGGATGTCCACCGCGGCGCCGCCGCGGGCGATCGACTGTTCCGTCAGCGCGGAAATACACATCCACGAAGCCGCGTCGTACACGTCGACGGGGAGTTCGCCGCCCTGTTTCACCGTTTTGAAAAACTCGCGGAACATCAGGTAATCCATGCCGCCGTGGCCGAGTTCCTTTTCTTCCGGCGTGATGTTTTTCCAGATGGGATGCAGATATTTTTCCTCGTATTCCCGCGCGTTGTTGAGGAATTTTTCCGCCACTTCCTGCGTTTCAAAGAGTTCGTGGAACGACTGTTCCCCTTCGATGAGAACCATGTTGAGTTCCTGATTGCAAAGCCCTTTCGTTCCGCGTACGGTAAATTCGCGGGAATAGTATTTGGGCAGCGTGGTGTCGAGCGTAAGGGTAACGGTTTCCCCGCCGGCGCACTTGATGATGGTGCTGACGATGTCCCCCTGCGCGAAATCCTTGCCCGCGAGGGATTTATCGGGATTCTTGTCGCTCAGAGAAAAGGCTTTCAGCCCCGCCGCTTTCGACGCCATCGATACGAGCGAAAGCATCCTGTTGCCGCGGTTGATGTTGAGGATTTTAGCGATGGGCCCCAACTCGTGGGTGGGATAGTTTTCGCAGTTGCGGCGCATATAATTGTTCAGCCTGTAATGGCGGTTGACGTTGCCGCCGAGGATCTCGTCGCGCAAATCGTGGCTGTACGCGCCGTGGCAATGCACGATCTCGCCGAACTTGCCGGCGCGCGCCAGCGCCGTGGCGAGAAGTTCGAAACGGTCGTAACAGCAGTTTTCCATCATCATGATCGGGGTCTTGGTTTCCTCGTACGTGCGGACGAGTTCCCAGCATTCCTCTATGTCGTACGCGCCGCCCACTTCCATTGCCGTGATCTTGCCGGCGCGCATGGCCTCCACGGCGATTTTGGCGTGTTCTTCCCAGCCGGCGGTGATGAGCACCGCGTCCACCTTTTTATCCGCGAGGAGATCGTGATAATCGGCATACGCCGCGGGGCGTTCGCCGTAAACCTTGTTCACCTTTTCCGAAATCGCTTCCCTGCGGTCCGCGTACACGTCGCTGACGGCGACGATGCGGGCGTCTTCGAGCGCGAGAATGGTATCCGAAAGACCGGAACCGCGCTGCCCGAGCCCGATCACCCCTACGTTTACTTTATCCATTGACTGTCCTCCGTAAAAAATTACGTTTTGGTTATTCTATATAAAGTATAACACGGTCCCGAAAAAAAACAATGTATATTTTTTTACGAAAACTGTATTTTTTTATTATTTTTGTTTACAAAAATCGCCTTGCGCGCGATAAGGAAAGCATGGGTACGAAGGCCGGTTTTCTGCCTGTTAACGAATA
>CALVUL010000082.1 GCA_944363555.1 uncultured Clostridia bacterium | reverse complement strand
GAGGAAAAAACGGGAAAATTATCGATTTTCATACGATTTTCATAAAAAAATTGACAGCGGCAAAGATATTGTTTATAATGGGATTATCAAACGTAAAACGGAGTGGATCGAATGGCTTTATTTATCGAAAACGATTTTCTGCGCGTGGGGGTCAAGGAGCACGGCGCGGAACTCACGAGCGTGAAAAACAGGCGCGGCTACGAGTATATCTGGCAGGGCGATGAAAAATTCTGGGCGAAACAGTGCCCCGTGCTCTTCCCGATCTGCGGCAGGCTGCATAAAAAGACCTACCGCTATAACGGTAAAGTTTACAAGATGGAATCCCACGGATTCGCTTCCCGCAGCGATTTCAAAGCGGAAAAGATAAGTGATACGGAAATGGCGTTCACGCTGAAAGAAAACGAAGAAACGCTGGCGCAGTACCCGTTTCGTTTCGTCTTTTCCGTGCGCTACCGGCTGGAAAACGACAGCCTCTCGATTACATACAAAACGGAAAACACAGACGATAAAGCGCTCTTTTTCAACTTCGGCTCGCACGAGGCGTATCGCACGGAAGGCGCGTTTTCCGATTGGTCGGTGGAATTTGAAAAGCGGGAAGATCTTTTCGTCAACGTGCAGCCCGTGTCCGGTTTTCTGAACGGGGAAAGGAAACTTTTCAGGGCGGATACAAAGGAACTGACGATGGAAGCGTCGCTTTTCGACGAGGACAGCGTCATTTTAGACGGATTGCAGTCGCGCTCGGTTACGTTGAAGAGAAAGGGCGAAAAGGTGGTTACGGTGGATTTCGAAGGGTTCGATCACCTGCTTTTCTGGACGAAGGTCGGCGCGCCCTATCTTTGCATCGAACCTTGGAACGGCATCCCCGATTACGACGGATTTCAGGGCGATCTTTCCGAAAAACACGGCGTTATCCGCCTTGAAAGCGGAAAATCGTACGAATCGACGCATAAGATCCGTTTTTACGACGTGGATTTTTGAACGCGGAGGGGAAAGATGAGCGACGCGCAATCGGTGATCGATATAAAAAACGCTTTGAACGCGCTGGCGGCGAAGGACGGCAAGGATAAAAAATCCCTGCTCGCCGCGGCGGCGTATCTCGAAGAATACGCGGCGATGCTGCGCGCGGCGGAAGAAGCCGCCATGAAGCCGGAAAACGGCAACACCCGATGGACGGAGGAAGAAGAGCGCGTTCTCGCCGCGGAATACGCGCGGGGGCTTTCCGTTGCGGATATGTGCGCGGCGCACGCGCGGACGGCGAGCGGCATCGTCTCGCGCCTCGGCAAACTCGGGCTTTTGAAAGAGGACGATTCCAACGGCAAAAAGCATTGGACGGAGAAAGAGGAGTTGCAGCTTGCGGCGGAATACGAGGCGCAACTTTCCCTCGAAGAGATGGCTGCGCGCCACAAACGGAGCATGAGCGGCATTCTCGGCAGGCTGTCCAAACTGAATCTCACGGAGTAAAAGAAGAAAAAAGGAACATACTGAAAATATGAAGAGGATGGCTCTTTTGATTTTCGGTATGTTTTTCGTATGCATTCCGGCGGCGCCGGCGTTCCGCGCGCGTGCGGACGGCGGGCGGATCGCGCTGCAATGCGAACGGGGCGCGATCTTCGCGGCGGATTCCTGCGATACCGCGGTGCTATCCGCCGTGCGGGAAAGCGAGGTTTTTTACCGCGATATCCGCATCGGGCTTTCGGGCGGCGGGGCGCGGCGGGCGCAGATCGTTCCTCCGGAAAACGGCGGGTACAATCCGCATATTCAACTCGTTTCCTTCGACGGCGATACGCAGCAGATCTTTTACGGCGCGGACGGCGGCGGGAGCGGGGGATACGGCTTTTATTACGTTTATCGCGCGGAGGGCGACGCGATCACGAGGATCTTTTCCTCCGAAACCTTCCGCGTGCCGTACGAAGCGCGCTATGCGGACCGATTTAAAATAGAAGTGAAAAATACGGACAGCGGGGCGGTGTCTTTCATCGATCTTTCGGCGCGGGGAAGCGAATATCTTTCGCAGATCTACCGCGAGGACGGCGCGCTGCTTCGTCCGCGCGGCTGCGATATTTGGGGCGTGAACGTCGCCGAGCCCTTTTATATCAACGCCGAAAAACGTTACGGGCTGGAAATTTACGCCCGCATTACGGGGCTGTACGGCGCGGACGCCGTCGGGACCGTCGTCATGCGGATGAAATACGAAAACGGCGGTTTCGCCTCTTTTTTCGATATGACGGGCGTTTACGGCGCAGAAAACGAAAATTATCGGAATATGGATTGACAAAACGCCGTTTTGGGTGTAAAATATCTTCGGATAAACGATTTACGGAGGTTGGCGTCATGAAAAAATACGTTTGCGGCGTTTGCGGCTACGAGTACGATGAAACCGTCGGCGATCCGGAAAACGGCGTCGCGGCGGGCACCGCTTGGGCGGATGTGCCGGAAGATTGGGTATGCCCTCTTTGCGGCGTAGGCAAGGATCAATTTGAAGAAGCGTAAAAAAGCAAGCCCTTCGCGGGCTTGGTTTTTTACTTTCTGTACAAAAAGGGGCGCTCTTGAACAATAGAACTCCGCCCCGATCGGTATGGAGATTTACGAAAGATGAAATTCGGGAAAATGACGTGTTTTTTCGCGGCTGTCTTTTTGGCAGGCGCTTTGGCGGGCGCGGCGCTGCCCGCGCGGCGGGCGGTTGCGGAAGGCGGGGCGGCGGAAGCGTTTGAAGAGGCCGTGCTGGTGATGAAAAACGGCGCGTCCGTGCGGACGAACGCGGATCAGAGCGGGCTGAGGTTCACCGCGCTGATGGATAAGGCGGATTACGCCGCGCTTTCCGCTTTGGAGGGCGTGACGTTCGGCATGCTGATTTGTCCGTACGATTATATCGAGGTTTTCGGTCCGCTGACGGCGGAAAGCGTGTTCGGCGAAAACGCCGTATACGCCGCGGAAAGCGGCGGCGAGGGCGTGCGCATCATGTGCGTAACCGCCCCCGCGATGGTGGAAGAGGACGAACGCACGATGGCGTTCAACGGCGCGATCGTCAACCTGCTTACGGAAAATATCGACAGGGAGTTTTTCGGCGTCGGGTTCGTTTCGCTGACGGATGAAAGCGGCACGCGGTATAAATTCGCCGCGGAAAACGACAACCGCCGTTCGGCGGCGTACGTGGCGCAGCGGGCGCTTTCCTCCGGCGATTCTTATTCGGAAGAACAGCGCGCCGTCTTCCGCGGTTATATGGAGAGAAATCCGCGGCAGGAAACGGAATATGCCGTCCGCTGTTTTCTGGAAACGGAAAACGGGTACGTTCTCGATAAAAGCGAAAGATTTTCCGCGCGGATCGGCGATACGGCGGCAGCGGAACCGCCGGTATACGAGGGATATGCGCTTCACGAAAAGATGAGCGTTCTTTCTGCGCCGGTATACGCCAACGGCAGGACGGCGCTCGATTTGTACTATGTAAAGGAAGGGAACGCAGGCGTTTCCTTCGTTGCGGACAGGTCGGGCGGCAACGTATTCGATACCCGCGCGCTGTACGGAGAAGTGCTTTCGGTCAACGGCGTCCCCGTTACGGAAAACGAAGGCAGAATCGAACTGAGCGCGGAGGAGATCGCGCTTGCGGAATCGAACGCCGCGGGGGAAGAATGGGAATTCGTTACGAGCGCGCGCAGTTATTCTATCGAAGTGCAGGCATACGATAAGATCATCACGCGCTTTGAAGAACTGGAACTGCTCAACGATAATCCCGCGGGAAAATACCTTCTCGGCGAAGACGTGTACGGGGAAGGCGCGTCCTTCCGCGTAACGGAGGAATTTATCGGCGTTTTTGACGGCGGAGGGCACGCGATCTGCGATGCGGACGTCGGCAAGGGGCTGTTCAAAACCGTGGGCATGGGCGGAAGGATATGCAACCTGCGGCTGAAAGACGTTTATGCCGACAGTGCCGCGCTCGCTTACGAAACGTACGGCAGCATCGAAAATGTCGTCGCGGAAAGCGGAAACGCGGACTGCGTGATCGGCAGCGCGGGGGAAGGCGCCCGCGTTTCGGGAGTATTCGCGCTGCTCGGCAGCGGCGCGTGTTTCGTGGAGGAGATCGCCGAAGGCGGCGCGGTTTCGCTTTCCGATTTCGTCGGCGTGTTCGGCGCGTATACGGGCGGCGCGGACGCCTTTGCGGAAAACTACAGCCCCTGCGGCACGCTCGCGGACGCCTGCGGCATCGTGCGGGACGCGGGCTGGGATTGGCTCGCTTCAAACGGAACGCGCGTGGAATTTTTCGGCGAATACGTGGTTACGTTGTAAAAAAGCGCGAAAGCGCGGGGCGGAACGGAAAAAACCGTTCCGCTTTTTGTTTTACCACGGCGGCGCCGCGCATATAATAGGGATGTGAAATCGGTGAAATACGTTGCGGAAACGACCTTTCTCCTGCTGGGAACGATCGTCGGATCGGGTTTCGTTTCCGGCAGGGAGATCGTTGCGTTTTTCGGCGGAAACATCCTTTTTCTGTCGCTGTTTGCGGGGGCGCTGTTTTTTCTTACGACGTGGCTGCTTTTATCCGTCGGCGGCAGATACGGCTCTTTGGAGCGCGGCAACGCCGCGCTTTTCGGCAAAGCGGAAAAGACCGTCAACGCCGCCGTGTTTTTCTGCCTTTTCGCGGTGAGCGCGGCGTCGCTGGCGATCGTCGACGCGACGCTTTCTTTCGCCGGCATCGACGAACGCATCCCCGCTGCGTCGCTGCCCACCCTGATTTTTGCGGCGCTCGCGGCGCGGCGGGGGATCGACGGGGTGAAAAAACTCAACGCCTTTCTCGTGCCCGTCATGCTGGCGCTTACTTTGGCGCTGCTTTTCGGCAGGGGGAAGTTTTCCTTCGGCGCGCCGGTTTGCGTTACGGCGAAGGGATCGCTCGGCGTGGCGTTTTACGTCGGGTTCAACATGTTCCTTTCCGCTTCCGTCGTCGCCCGCGCGGGCGGCGGAGGAAAAAGGGAGGCGCTGCTCGTTTCGGCGTTGACGGGCGCGGTCTCCGCCCTGCTTATCGCGCTTATCTGGGGCGCGGTCAATTACGAGGGGAAAAACGCCGCGGACGCTGCCCTGCCGTTAGCGTACGTCTTTTCCGCATCGCCCGCCGCGAGCGTCGTTTTCGGCGTCGTTCTGTACGCGGGGGCGTTCACCACCGCGGTGTGTTCGTACTACCCTCTGGCGGATTTTGCCGAAAGGCGATACGGCGGGAAGGGCGCGTTCGTCATGGCGGCGGCGGTGTTCGCCTTTTCCCGTTTCGGCGTGAAGTGGATCGTGGATTACGTCTATCCCGCGGCGGGGGTGCTCGGCGCGCTGTATTTCGTCGCCCTCTTCGCCGCGGCGGCGTATAAAAACGGGAAAACGGGAAACATTAAAAGTAAAAAGAAAAGGAAGGTGCATCGTTATGGCAAAGAAGAAAAAACGGGTGGCGAAACTCTCCGACGCGGATTATAACAACTATATCATGTCGCTGAAAGACGAACGGCCGGTGAAGGCGATCGTTCCGGCGGAGGAAAAACATTTCGGGAAGAAAAAGTAAAAAAGCGCTTTTTTTCGCGGCGCGGCGGGATGAAAACGCCGCGCCGCGGATTTTTTTTGTCGAAACGATTGTCTTTTCGCGCGCAAGCGAGTATAATAGACACGTAACATTGTCGCAATCGCGGCGGGAAGAAACGATCCGCCTTGCGGTCAATGCGCGGAGAAAATACGGAGAGAGCGCGGGGAGATTGCGCCCCCGCCCGAAGAAACATGGTAGAGATTGTTGAAGTAAAAACGAGAAAGCAAAAGAGATTATTCGCGGATTATCCGCTGACATTATATAAAGACTGCCCTTACTACGTTCCCCCGATGTTCAGCGAGGAAAAAAACATCCTCGATCCCAAAAAGAATTTCAACCTCGAAGGCTGCGACTGCCGCTGTTTTCTGGCGTATAAAGATAAAAAACTCGTCGGCAGGATCGCCGGCATCATACATAATCGGGCGAACGAGTTGTGGAACGGGAAGAACATCCGCTTTTCGCGTTTCGCCGCCGTGGACGATTTGGAAGTGTTCGATGCGCTTTTGAAGGCGGTGGAGGATTTCGGCAGGGAGCGGGGCATGGATACCCTGCACGGACCGTGGGGGTTCAACGACACCGACAGGGAAGGCATGCAGACCTACGGTTTTTCCGAACGCAGCACTTACGCGACGGATTATTATTACCCGTATTTTTGCGAAAACATGAAAAAACTCGGGTTCGAGGACGAATCGAAGTGGATCGAACGCGACTTCACCGTGCCCGAACGCCCGTATGAACGCGTCATGCGCATCGCCGCCAAACTGAAAGCCCGCCTTAAAGTCGTGGACGTGGCGGAAACGATGCCCGTACGCAAGATCGTCAAAAAATACGGCGATAAATTTTTTGAAACGTACAACGAATCCTATGCGGAACTCGACGGTTTCTCGCCCATCACCAAAAAGCAGCAGAAAAACATCCTCAAACAGTTTGCGACCGTCATCAACAGGCGGTATTTCAGCTGCCTGATCGACGAAAAGGGGGACTGCGCGGGGTTCGCCGTGGTGCTTCCCTCCATCGCGGAGGCGCTGAAAAAAAGCCGCGGGCGGCTTTTCCCTTTCGGCTGGATCGGCGTGCTGAAATCCATCCGCAAACCCAAGGAACTGGAAATGGCGCTTCTCGGCGTCAAAAAGGAATATAAATTCACGGGGATCAATTCCATTTTAATGGTGCGCATGATGTGCAACATCGTGGAGGACGACATCAGGAAAATCGAATCCAATCCGATGCTGGAAACCAATTTCAGCATCCAGCAGAACTGGAAATTTGCGGAAAACGAAATCATCAAAAAGCGGCAGACTTTCAAACGCGCCATCAAAAACGACTGACCTTGACAAAAAAGTGCTTGATTTCAGGCACTTTTTTTGCTTTTTTTCTTGAAAAAAACCGAAAAAAACTGTATAATAAAAAGGATAATATTATTTGTATCGGGTAACGGACATGAAGAGAACGAAATTAAAGGAATTTTTTGCCGCGCCCGCGGCGTTCGCGGATAAATCCGTAACCGTCTGCGGCTGGGCGAGGACCGTGCGCGACAGCAAAGCTTTCGGATTTATCGAACTCAACGACGGCAGTTGTTTTAAAAGCTGCCAGATCGTTTTCGACAGGAATAAAGTGGGAAATTACGACGAGATCGCGTCGCAGAACGTCGGCGCGTGCCTCCGCGTTACGGGCAGGTTTTTGCTGACGCCGCAGAACAAACAGCCCTTCGAGATCAATGCGGACGAAATCGAAGTGCTGGGTGCTTCCGCGCCCGATTATCAAATGAAGAAAAAACGCCACACGATGGAATTTCTGCGGGAGATCGCCCACCTGCGCCCGCGGGCGAACATCTTCCGCGCGGTGTTCAGGATCCGCAGCGAAGCGGCGTTCGCCATCCATTCCTTTTTCAACGAACGCGGTTTCGTCTACGTGCACACGCCCGTCATCACCGGCAGCGACTGCGAGGGCGCGGGGGCGATGTTTCAGGTAACCACCCTCGATCTTGCAAACGTGCCGAAGGAAAAGGGCGCCGTCGATTATAAAAAGGACTTTTTCGGCAAGCAGGCGAGCCTGACGGTTTCCGGTCAGCTCAACGCCGAAACCTACGCCATGGCGTTTTCCGACGTGTACACCTTCGGCCCGACGTTCCGTGCGGAACGCTCCAACACGGTGCGCCACGCGGCGGAATTCTGGATGATCGAACCGGAAATGGCGTTCTGCGATCTGGAAGGCGATATGGACGTTGCCGAGGCGATGGTCAAATCCATCATCGCGCACGTGAAAAAGACCTGCGCGGACGAGTTGGCGTTTTTGAATCAGTTCGTCGATACGGGGCTTTCGGCGCGGCTCGACAACGTGTTGCACAGCGAATTCGTGCGTCTGAGTTACACGGAGGCGATAAGCCATCTCGAAAAGGTAAAGGACCGTTTTGAGTTTCCCGTTTACTGGGGGTGCGATCTGCAAAGCGAACACGAACGCTATCTGACGGAAGAACTTTTCAAAAAACCGGTGTTTCTGACCGATTATCCCAAGGAGATCAAGGCGTTCTACATGCGCCTTAACGACGACGGTAAGACCGTCGCCGCGGTGGACATGCTGGTGCCGGGCATCGGCGAACTCATCGGCGGCAGCCAGAGGGAAGAGCGGCTCGACGTGCTCGAAAAACGCATGAAAGAACTGGGGATGAAGGCGGAAGATTACGCGTTTTATCTCGATTTAAGAAAATACGGCGGCGTGCAGCACGCCGGCTACGGGCTGGGATTTGAAAGGTTGATCATGTATCTTACCGGCATCGGCAACATCCGCGACGTGATCCCCTTCCCGCGAACGGTAGGCAATCTGGAATATTGAGTATGGAAAAGAGAAACAGGATTTTAGTAGACGCTTTCGGCGGGGATAACGCGCCGGAAGAGATCGTGAAGGGCGCGATCGCCGCGCTCGGAGAAAAAGAAAATTTTACGCTGGGGCTTACGGGCAGGAGCGGGGAGATCGAAGCGATCCTCTCGTCGCTGCAATACGATAAAAGCCGCGCGGAGGTCATCGAGGCGCCTTCCGTGATCACCTGCGAGGAAGAACCGACGCTCGCCGTCAGGAAAAAGCCCGATTCTTCCATGTGCGTCGCCTTCCGCCTGCTCAAAGAGGACGCGGCGGACGCGTTCGTATCGGCGGGTTCGTCGGGCGCGCTGCTCGTCGGCAGTACGCTGAAAGTCGGCAGGATCGACGGGGTCATCCGCCCCGCCCTCTGCCCGATCCTTCCCACGGTGAAACCCGATAAAAAGGTGTTGCTGCTGGATGCCGGCGCCAATGCGGACTGCAAGGCGGCGAACCTTGTGCAGTTCGCCGTGATGGGGGCGGTGTACGCGAAGGTCGCCCTCGGCGTAAAGACGCCGAAGGTGGCGCTGCTTTCCAACGGCACGGAGGAAAAAAAGGGCAACCAGCTCAACCACGAAGCGTTCCCCTTGCTCAAAGAGATCGGGAACGGCGAATTCGTCGGCAATATCGAGGCGCGCGACATCATGAGCGGGGACTGCGACGTCGTCGTGGCGGACGGGTTTTCCGGCAACGTCGCCCTCAAAAGCATGGAAGGCAGCATGAAAGGGCTGTTCACGATGCTGAAAGCGGAAATTTCCTCTTCCTTAAAAGGCAAAATCGGCGCGCTGCTTTTGAAGAAGAGTTTTTACAGACTGAAAAACTCCCTCGATTACAACAAATACGGCGGGGCGGTGTTCCTCGGCGTGGAAAAAGTCGTGGTTAAAGCGCACGGATCGGCGAAGGCGGAATCCGTCAAAAACGCCGTGTTGCAGGCGGCTGCCGCGGTGGAGGCGGGCACGGTGGCGTCCATCAAGGCGGAACTCGGCGGCGTGCGGGCGCAAGGGACAGCGTTATGATCTTCGACATCGAAGGCGCGGAAGGGAAGATCGGCTACGCGTTTAAGGACAAGATGCTCCTGCGCAAATGTTTTACGCATTCTTCCTATTCCAACGAAAACCGCGGCGCGGAAAACAACGAAGTGCTTGAATTTTTCGGGGACGCGATTCTGGATTTCATCGTTACCGAATATCTCTTCGCCAACTGCGAGGGGGATGAAGGCGAACTCACGAAACTGCGTTCCTCTCTCGTTTCCAAAGAACCGTTGGAAAAGGCGGTGTTCGCCATGGGGATCGAGGGGCTCATGCTCCTCGGCAAAGGGCTGATGAAGAATGCCGACGCGCACGAGAAGATGTATTCCAGCCTGTTCGAGGCGATCGTCGCGGGGATATACCTCGACGGCGGCATGGCGCCGGCAAAGCGGTTCGTGCTGGAAAAACTCGTCGCCAAAACGGGCAGATTCAAAGAAAAGCCACAAAAGAAAAGCCGCTCGGCTTCCGCGGCGAAAGCCAAGGACGCCAAGAGCGAATGTCAGGAATACGTGCAGAAAAACAAACTCGGCGAGATCGCCTATAAGACGTTGGAACGCACGGGACCCGACCATGCGCCGCATTACGTGGCGGCGTTCTTTCTGGACGGAAAGGAGATCGCCCGCGGAGAGGGCGGCAGCAAAAAACATGCGGAAACGCAGGCGGCGGAAACCGCCATGCGGGCGCTGAAATCGGGCGCATCGAAAAAAAAGACGGGGAAACGCAAGTGAATTTCGAAAAAATTGAAATGTTCGGCTTTAAATCGTTTGCCGACAAACAGGAGATCAAATTCGGATCGGGCATCACCGGCATCGTCGGGCCGAACGGCTGCGGCAAAAGCAACGTTGCCGACGCCATCCGCTGGGTCATGGGCGAGCAGTCCGCGAAGACCCTGCGCGGCGGCAGCATGCAGGACGTCATTTTCAGCGGCACGCAGGACAGGAAATCGCTCAGTTACTGCGAGGTGTCGCTCTTTTTCGACAATTCCAACAAGATGTTCAGCCTCGATTACAACGAGGTCATCATCACCCGCAAACTCTTCCGCAGCGGGGAGAGCGAATATTACATCAACAAACAGCCCGCGCGCCTGCGCGACATCGTCAATTTACTGCACGAATGCGGCATCGGCAAGGAAGGTTATACCATCATCGGGCAGGGCAAGGTGCAGGAGATCATGTCCGCAAAGCCGGAGGACCGCCGCGCCATCTTCGAAGAGGCCACGGGCATCGCCAAGTTCAAGACGGAAAAGAACGAATCGGAGCGCAAACTGCTGCGCACGCGGGAAAATCTTCTCCGTTTCAACGACATCATGGCGGAGTTGGAAAATCAACTCGGTCCCTTGGAACGGCAGGCGGAAAAGGCGCGGCAGTTCCGCGATCTTTCCGAAGAACTCAAACGCCACGAGATCAACACCTTTATTTCGAAATTTGAAAACGTGGCGGTGGAAAAGGATAAGATCAACGTAAAGATCGCGGGCATCAACGAAGAGACCGCGCTGCGCGAAAAGGAATCCGCCGAAACGCAGGCGGAATACGACCGCATTTTAAAAGAGATCGAATCGGCGGACGCGCGCCTTAAAAGTCTGAACGACGAACTTTTGGAAAAGAGTCTGAGCATCGAAAAGAGCGAGGGCGCGGCAAAGCAGTACAACCTCAGGGTGTCGTTTTTCCGTTCGGAGATCGCGCGGGCGGAAGAGGAGATCGCCAAGCGCGAATCCGCGTGTGCGGAAAACGAACGCGCCGTCGCCGAAAACAAACGCCGCGCCGAGGAACTGAAAAAACAGATCTTCCGCACGGAAAAACAAAGGGACGCCCTCGCAGCGGAAATCGTAACGCTGAGCGCGAAACTTTCGGAAGGGGAGAACCGCGCGGAGGAAAACCAGCGCCGCGTGCTGGAATCGATGGAATCGCTTTCCGATCTGAACCGCAACGCCGGTTCTCTGGCGGCGCAGAAAAGCGCGCTTTCCGATACGAAGGAAGAAGTCTCCGTTACCCTTTCTTCGCTGGAATACAAGCGCAACGAACTCTTTTCCGGCAAGGAAAAACTCGACGCCGATATTTCGGAACTCGATAAAACCATCTACGAACTCAAAGGAAAGATCGCGGAAAAAGAGGACGCCGTGCGCGATTATAACGAAAGGACGGCGCAGATCGACAACGCGGTTTTCAATTTGAATTCCAACCTCACCATGCTGACGGCGAAGGAAAATTTCATCGTGGGCATGCGGGAGTCTTACGAAGGATACGCCCCCGCCGTCAAGCGGTTGCTGCTCGACGCCAAGCAGGATAAAGCCGTCGGTTCGCGCATCAAAGGGGTGGTCGCCTCCCTCATCAAGACCGAGGCGAAGTACGACGTGGCTATGGAAACGGCGCTCGGCGCGGCGGCGCAGAACATCGTTACCGCCGACACCGAGGACGCGAAATACCTCATCGAATATCTCAAACGCGTTCGCGGGGGCAGGGTTACGTTTCTGCCGGTCAGTTCGGTAAAACCGAGAACGGAGCACGAAAGCATTTCCAGCGCGCTCCGCGAAAAGGGCGCGCTGGGCGTGGCGAACAAACTGGTGAAGTACGACGCGTATTTCGAGAATATCGTTTCCAACCTTTTGGGGAACACCCTCATCGCGGACAACATCGAAAACGCCACCGCCATCGCCAACAAATTCCGTTTTGCCTTCAAGATCGTTACGCTGGAAGGCGACGTGTTCAGCCCGCAGGGATCGATGACGGGCGGTTCGCGCCGTCAGGATCTGCCGAATCTTCTGGCGGGCGACAGACAGGTGGACGAGATCCGCGAAAAGATCGCCGCCAAACGCAAAGAGATGGACGAACTGAAGGAAAAGAAAGCCGTCCTCGAAAAGCAGCGGGACGACGCCACGGAAGAACTTTCCTATCTCAACGACATGTATCAGGCGCGCCGGCAGGAACTCATGCTGCTGCGCGAAAAGTTCTCCGGCGTGGAGACCGCGCTCATGGAGAACAACAAAAGTTACGAGGACGCCATCGGGCGCATGGAGCGCATCGAAGCGACTCTTGCCGGCATCGAAAAGGCGTATGAAGAAGTGC
>CALVUL010000081.1 GCA_944363555.1 uncultured Clostridia bacterium | reverse complement strand
TCATTCTGTTTTTGTTCTTCTCCGTTCTGGAAGACAGCGGCTATATGGCGCGCGTGGCGTTCATCCTCGACAGGATCTTCCGTAAATTCGGGCTTTCGGGCAGGGCGTTCATGCCGATGATCATGGGCTTCGGCTGTTCCGTGCCGGCGATGACCAACACCCGCACGCTGGCGGACGAAAAGGAGCGCATCGCCACCATCCGCGTGATCCCTTTTTTCAGCTGCGGCGCGAAACTGCCGATCCTCACCGCCATCGCGGGGGCGATCGCCGTGTCGTCGGGTCTCGGCAACCCCGATCTCATCACCTATTCGATGTATCTTCTGGGCATCGTCGTGGCGATTTTCTCCGTGGTGCTCATGCGCAACACCTCTTTGAAAGGGGAAACGCCCCCCTTCGTGATGGAACTGCCCGCTTACCACGCGCCGCGCTTTTCCGCGCTGATGATCCATCTGTGGGATAAAACGAAACACTTCGTCAAAAAGGCGTTTACCATCATTCTCGCGTCGGTCATCGTCATCTGGTTTCTTTCCAACTTTACGTGGAACTGGACGATGATCGCCGGCGAAGAATACATGAATCAATCGATCCTCGCCTCTTTGGGGCAGCTCGTGCAGCCGCTCTTCACCCCCCTCGGGTTCGGCTCGCAGTTGGGCGAATACGGCTGGGTGTTCGCGGTGGCGGCGGTAACGGGGCTGCTTGCGAAGGAGGACGTCATCGGTACGTTCGGCACCCTTGCGGCGGTGTTCGTGGGGGCGGTCATCGATACCGAGGCGGACGGCGGACTCGCCGCCGTGCAGGCGATGATTTCCGGCACGGGGATCACCGTGCCCGCGCTGATCGCTTTCATCGCCTTCAACATGCTCACCATTCCGTGCTTTGCGGCGGTGGCTACGGCGAAAGCGGAACTGCCGAGCAAAAAGAGTTTCCGCCTGACGCTGCTTTTCTGGCTCGCGACTTCGTACATCGTGGCGGCGGCGGTCTATGTGATCGGCAGTTGGTGGTGGACCTGCTTTATCTGGGCGGCGGCGTTGGCGGCGGCGATTGCCGGCATCGCGCTGTACAATAAAAAACAGAAGCCGAAAGCGCAGGAGGCGTAAACGATGGGCGTTTGGGAAATCGTTGTGATCGTCGCCGCGGCGGGCGTCGTCGCGGGGGTGGCGGCAAAGGGAATATGGAACAAAATACATAAAAAAGGCGGCTGCTGCGGGGATTGCTCGCATTGCAGCGCCTGCAGAGAAAGAAAAAACTCCGAAAATCCTTAAAAATAATTTGCGTACCGCGCGGGCGCCGTCGGCGTCCGCGCGGTATGCTTTTGAGCGCCCGCCGGCGGAAAAACGGCGGGGTTTTCGGCAAAAAAACAGTTGACAGAAGGGCGAAACCGTATTATAATACAATTGCAACCGCGCAAGTTGCAATTCGGCGCATACTGAAAGTCGTGCGGAAAGGATTATGGTTATATGAAGGAAAAATTCGACGTCAGCGGCATGACGTGTTCGGCATGTTCCGCCCACGTGGAAAAGGCGGTGAAGGGCGTGGAGGGGGTAACCTCCTGTCAGGTCAATCTGCTCACAAATTCCATGGTGGCGGAATTCGACGACGCCGCCGTGGAAGAAAACATCATCAGGGCGGTTCAGGCGGCGGGCTACGGCGCGAGCCGCGCGGGGGAGAAAAAAGCCGCGCCGAAAAAGGCGGAAAAAACCGAAAGCGAGGGGCTGATACCCCTCGTCGTTTCCGTCGCGCTGCTCGTGCTTTTGATGTACGTCGGCATGGGGCACATGATCGGTTTGCCGCTGCCCGCGTTTTTCGAGGGCACGGAAAACGCCGTCAGTTTCGCCTTCCTGCAACTGCTGCTCACCCTGCCCGTCGTCTATATTTACCGTAAATATTTCATCAACGGATACAAGCGGCTTTTCGCCCGCGCGCCCAATATGGACACGCTGATCGCGGTGAGCGCCACCGCCTCGCTGATCTACGGCGTCGCGGCGATCTTCATCATGAGTTACAACCTCGGCGCGGGCAATCTCGAAGTCGTGGAGGAATACCGCCGGCAGTTGTATTTTGAAAGCGCGGCGATGATTTTGACCTTTATTTCCGTCGGGAAATTTCTGGAAGGCAAATCGAAAAAGCGCACGACGGAGGCGATCGGCCGCCTTGTGGAACTCGCGCCCGACACCGCTACGCTTCTCGTCGGCGGGGAGGAAAAGACCGTGCCCGTTTCCTCGCTGAAAATCGGCGACGAAATTCTCGTGCGCCCGGGCGAAAAGATCGGCGCGGACGGCAGCGTGAAGCGCGGCGAAAGTTATGTGGACGAATCGCTTCTGACGGGGGAGAGCATGCCCGTCAAAAAAACCGTCGGCGGCAAGGTGGTCGCGGGGGCGATCAACAAAAACGGAGCGCTCACCGTGCGGGTGGAAAAGGTGGGGGAAGATACCGCCCTTTCCAAGATCATCGCGCTGGTGGAAGAGGCGGCTGCCTCCAAAGCCCCCATCGCCAAACTTGCCGACAAGGTGGCGGGGGTGTTCGTGCCTGTCGTCATGGCGATCGCGCTCGTCGCGTTTGTCGTATGGCTTGCGGCGGGTAAGGACTTTGAATTCGCCTTCAATATCGGCGTTTCGGTGCTCGTCATCTCCTGCCCGTGCGCGCTGGGGCTCGCCACGCCCGTGGCGATCATGGTGGCTACGGGCAAGGGCGCGGAAAACGGCGTGCTCATCAAATCGGGGGAGGCTTTGGAAATTTTAAGCGGCGCGGACATCGTGGCGTTCGATAAAACCGGCACGATCACTTCCGGCAAGCCGGCGGTAACCGACGCGCGCTTTTTCGGCGGGGAAGAGGAACTGTGCGCCGCCGCGGCCGCGGTGGAAAGTTTCAGCGAGCACCCCCTCGCGGAGGCCGTCGTGCGGTATGCGGAAGAAAAGGGAATTTCCTTCGGCAAGGCGGATAATTTCCTTTCCCATTCGGGAAAGGGGGTTTCCGGCGAAGTCAACGGGAAAACTTATTATATAGGGAGCGCGAAATTCGTTTCCGCCCATGCGGCGGACGCGGAAGATCACGCCGCCCTGCTCGAAGAATACGCCGCGCAGGGCAAAACTCCCGTCGCGCTGGCGTGCGAAAACAAAATCGCCGCGCTGTTCGCCGTGGCGGACACCGTGAAGGAAGGCAGTGCGGCGGCGATCGCGCGGCTTAAAGCCATGAAAAAGCGCGTGGTGATGATCACCGGCGACAACCGCGTTACGGCGGAAGCGGTGGCGCGCAGCGTCGGCATAGAGGAAGTGCGGGCGGAAGTTCTGCCCGAGGATAAAGCGGCGGCGGTTTCCGCGCTGAAAAAGGAAGGGCGCGTGGTCTTTGTGGGGGACGGCGTGAACGACGCGCCCGCTCTGTCGGCGGCGGATGTCGGCATCGCGCTGGGCGCGGGGACGGACGTCGCCATCGAAAGCGCCGACGTCGTGCTCATGAAAAACGATTTGAACGACGTCGTTACGGCGTTCCGCCTGAGCAAGGCGGCGGTGCGCAACGTCAAGGAAAACCTTTTCTGGGCGTTTTTCTACAACGCGGTGGGCATTCCCTTCGCGGCGGGCGTGCTGTATCCCTTTTTCGCACTGCGGCTCAGCCCGATGATCGGTTCGCTGTGCATGAGCCTTTCGAGCGTGTGCGTGGTGCTCAACGCGTTAAGACTGAAATTTTTTAAGCCGGAAAATCGGAAAACGGCAAAAACAGGAGGAGAAGATATGTTGTTTCACAAAAACAAAGGCAAAAGCGAAGTGAAAATCGAGGGCATGAAGTGCGAGCACTGCAGCGCGCATGCGGAACGGGCGCTCAAAGCGCTGGGGCTGGACGCAACGGTGGACCTCAAAAAGAAGACGGCGTATTTCACGCCGGACGAAAGCGTTTCCGACGAGGCGATCAAAAACGCCGTCGCCGAGGCGGGATATACCGTAACGCAGATCCGCCGCTGAGGATTTCGATCTGTTATTTTTGCCGTGCGCGCCGCGAAAAATCCGCGGCGCGCATATTTTTTTGCCCGAATACATTTTTTTTACAATTTTGTTACAACTTTCGGTGCGATTTTATTACAACCGTCTGCTAAAATGATGCCAACAAAGCAAAAGGAGAAAGAAGAATGAAAAAATTGTTGGTTCTGATCGTATCGGCGCTTCTCGCCGTTACGGGCGTTGCGGCAACCGGCTGCAACGGGGAAAAGGAAATCCTCGTCGTCATGAGGGAAAACGGCAGCGGTACGCGCGAAGCGTTTGAAAAAGTCGTGAAGAACGACGAAGTTTCTCTCGACGACATCACGAACGAAGAAGGCGGCGATTACGCGTTCGTTCTCAACCGTCAGGAACTGCCCTCGACCTCGCAGGTGATCACTTCCGTGGCGGCGAGCAAAAACGCGATCGGGTACGTTTCCCTCGCTTCCGTGGGCAGCACCGTGAAAAAGATCCAAGTGAACGGCGTGGACGCGACCACGGAAAACGTGCAGAGCGGCGATTACGCCATACAGCGCCCCTTCCTGATGCTGACGCGTTCGGACGAGGTGATCACTGCCGCCGCGCAGGACTTTCTGAATTTCTGCATGAGCGAGGACGCGATCGAGATCATCGAAGGGAACGGCCTGATTCAGGACCCCGACAGGACGCCCGGCACCTATACGCCGGCGACCATTTCGGCGGCGACGACCATCAACGTTATCGGATCCACGTCCATGACGGAAGTGATGCAGAAACTCATCGCCGCATATAACGAGGTGCAGCCCAACGTAACGGTGGAACAGCAGTATCCCGGTTCGGGCGGCGGCAGAACGGGCGTTGAAAACGATACGACGGGCAACACCATCGGCCTTGCAAGTTCTTCCAGCCCCAACGACGCGTATGTGGAAAACACGCTGTGCCTCGACGCGGTGGCGGTCATCGTGAATCCCGAAAACGAAATCGAGAACATCACCATCGCGCAGCTCTTCGATATCTATACGGGCGCCGTCAAGAAGTTCAGCGAACTCAAATAAGGTTTTATGCAAAAGACAAAATTGAAAGAGAATGCAAGCAAAGGCTTGTTTCTGATAACGGCGATTATCTGCATAATTGCCGTTATCGCCGTATTTGTGTTTCTCATCGCGGAAAGCATTCCCGCGTTCCGGCAGATCGGTTTTTTCAAGTTCCTTTTCGGAACGAGCTGGGCGCCCGATACCACGGATGAATTCACCGGCGCGGTGAACGGCAGTTACGGCGTGTTCAAGATGATCGTCGGCTCGCTCGTCGCCACGGTGGGCGCCCTCGCCGTCGGCGGGATCTTCGGGTTTTTCACCGCCGTTTTCATCTCGCGGTTCTGCCCGAAGAGGATCAAAGGCGCGTTTTCCGCCGTCATCAACCTGCTGGCGGGCATTCCCTCCGTCGTATACGGGTTTTTCGGGATGTCCGTGCTGCTCCCGCTGCTCGGCAACTTTTCGGCGAACGGCAGCGGCAGCGGGATCCTGTCGGTCTCCATCATTCTGGGGCTGATGATCCTGCCCACCGTGGTGTCGCTCTCCAAAACCAGTCTGGACGCCGTTCCGGACAGTTATTACGAAGGCGCGCGCGCGTTGGGCGCCACCCACGAGCAGGCGGTATTCAAAACCGTCGTGCCCGCGGCGAAGAGCGGCATCGTCGCCTCGCTCATTTTGGGCGTGGGCAGGGCCGTCGGCGAAACGATGGCGGTGGTGATGATCGCCGGCAACGCCGTCAACTATCCTTCGGGGCTGTTTCTGAGTTTCCGCACCCTCACGGCGAACATCGTTCTGGAAATGGGGTACGCCAACGAACTGCACCGCGGCGCGCTCATCGCCACGGGCGTGGTGCTGCTCATCTTCATCCTCATCATCAACCTGCTTTTCGGGCTGGCGAGCAGCGGCAAGAAGGAAAAGGGCGGCAAAAAACTTTCCTCCGGCTGGCTGGGCGCGGCGGCGTTCAGGATGAAGATCGAAAAGATCGGGCAGGCGCTCTGCTGGATCTGCGCCTGCGTGGCGGGGGCGGCGCTGCTCATCGTCGTCGGGTTCGTCGTGGTCAAGGGGATCGGGCACATCGACTGGCATTTCCTTTTCGGGGAATACACCACCGCGGTGGACGAATCGGGGCACATCGTCTACACCCTCGCTTCGAGCATCGTAACCACGCTGGCGGTGGTGT
>CALVUL010000080.1 GCA_944363555.1 uncultured Clostridia bacterium | reverse complement strand
CGTTTCCGCGCCGTACCTTCCCGCGTTTTATTGTACAATAGCAATAAAAAAGGAAGGTTTACAAATGAAGTACGAAAAATGGCTCGATTTTTGGCTGGAAGATTATCTTCGCTCCGCGGTAAAGGCGCGCACATACGCCCGTTATGCGGAAATTGCCGAAAACCATCTCAAACCCGCGCTCGGCCGATACGAGATGGATCGGTTTTCCCCCTTGCTGTTACAGCGGTTCGTCGCGTATCTTTTGAAAAACGGGAATTGCAGAAACGGGCGGGGGCTTTCGTCAAGTTCGGTCAACGCGGTGGTTACGGTCATACAGCGTTCGTTTGCGCAGGCGTGCGAATCCGGCGTGATCGGGGAAAATGCGGCGAAAAAGATCGTGCGCCCGAAAATACGGGAAAAGGCGGCGCCGTGTTTCACTTTTGCGGAACAAAAATCCATCGAAAACGCGGCGATGGGCGCGAAACCGAAAATGTTCGGGATCGTTCTCTGTCTGTATACGGGGCTGCGCGTGGGGGAACTTTTGGCGTTGGAATGGGAGGACGTGGATTTTGCGCAGGGCACGATCTCCGTGGCGAAAACGTGTTACGACGGCAGGGGCGGGCGGATTACGGACGCGCCGAAAACGGAATTTTCAAAACGGGTGATCCCGCTGCCGGAAAACATCGGCACGCTGCTGAAAGCGCATAAGAAAAAAGCGGGCGGCGCGTACGTGATCTCTCAAAACGGCGCGCCCGTATCCGTACGCTCCTATCAACGGAGTTTCGAACTGCTGCTGAAAAAACTCCGCCTGCCGCACCGCGGATTTCACGCGCTCAGGCATACGTTTGCAACGCGCGCGCTGGAATGCGGGATGGACGTGAAAACGCTTTCCGAACTGCTCGGGCACAAAAACGCGGCGATCACGCTGAATCGGTACGCGCATTCGCTGTTGGAGCACAAGCGCGCAATGATGAAAAAACTCGGCAGGCTGTTATGAAGATCCCGCGCCGCACGGCGCTTTCGGCGTATCGGCGGGCGTCGGCGGGAAAGGGCGTGCGGTTAAACCGGAAGTTCTGCCCGCGCCGTGCGGAAACGATTGTAAAATTCGGAAAAATGTGTTACAATAAAAAAAGAGGAAGTTTCCTCTTTCCGCGGGCGTGGCGGAATTGGCAGACGCGACAGACTTAGGATCTGTTTCGCAAGAGTGGGAGTTCGAATCTCTTCGCCCGCACCAAAGAAAGGATAAGGGCGCAATTTGCGCCCTTTTTTCATGCCGCGGGTTTCGGTCGTTTACGTATTGGTAAATGCCCTCGCCCCCGCGCTTGTATGATTTCCCAAAAAGTTTAAAGAATATTTTTCTCCGTTTTATTTTTAAGCAATGAATATCTTTTTATAAAATAAAGACGGCAATCAGTTAAACCGTTAAAACCGCCACGGCAATAACGCCGGCGATAAGACCGATTGCCGATATGATTTGGAAAATCCCTGTAAATATATCTAATTTTCTATATTTAAGGTCGGGGGTCTTTTCCAATTCGGTTTCTGAATTTACCGTTTTTATTTTACTTTTCTCCAAAACAGCCTTTCTTTTTTCTGCCTTGTAAACGATGCCCGTAATTGCCATTGCAAACGCGGTGAAAGCATAGACGCCGCAATACTCAAGCGCCGCAATGAAGGCGGCGACAAACAAACAGCCGATCAAAATCAAGGCGAAAAATTTTGCAATTCCGCCGCCAAGCGAACCTTCCGTCATAAGCGAGGACAGAAACCAATACTCAGCCCCCAGTGCAATTCCGATAAAAAGCAGCGAAATGATGATGGAAAAAATTCTTGCGCCGACTCCGCCGTTTTCATATCTCCGCGTATCTCTGTAGTGCCTGCTTCGAACGCTGAACAGCCAAACAAAAAATCTCATAAATCCCACCTTAACGTTTTTTATGCACTTATTATACCTTAAAATAAAGCAAAAGTCAACGGGTCGTATTTTATTTCCGTTTCCCGTTAAACCCGTCGATTATACGGATTTGCCTTTTCTGGGAATAAACAGTTCGGCTGCGTCTACGCCTTCCGTTTTTAAAAGGGCGATTTTTTTATCGACGCCGCCCGCATAACCGGTAACGCTGCCGTTCGTTCCCAAAACGCGGTGGCAGGGGATGACGAGCGAAATGCGGTTATGCCCGACCGCCCCGCCGACCGCCTGCGCGGAAACTCTGCCGCCCGTTTCCGCCGCGATTTGCGCGGCGATCTTTTTGTAGGTAGAAGTCTGCCCGTAAGGGATTGCGAGCATGATTTCCCAAACCCGCCTGCGGAAGGGAGATACGCCTTCCATGGAGAGCGGCGGGGTAAACGCGGGGGGCTTCCCCGAAAAAAAGACGTCCAGCCAATCGCGCGTTTGCGCAAAGACGGGCAGTTCGCGCGTTAAATGCTCTCGGGGGAGACCGGCGGCGAAATATTTTTGCCCGTCAAACCAAAGCCCCGTCAGTTTTACGCCGTCGCTTGCAAGCGTTATGCCGCCGAGCGGCGAGGCGTATTTGCAGATATAATACATGGCTCTGTTTTCCTTTGTCTTTCGGAAATTCCGTATTTGTTCATGAAAAACTTTTGAAACGGCGGGAATCAGGGGAGGTATTCGCCCCGATACAGAGGATAGGCGCGTTTGTCCTCTTCCGTGATTGCGCGGATCACCTTGCAGGGAACGCCCGCCGCGACGACGTTCGCGGGGATGTCTTTTCTGACGACGCTCCCCGCGCCGATGACGGCGTTATCCCCGACGGTTACGCCCGCAAGGATGACTGCGCCCGCGCCGATCCATACGTTGTTGCCGATCGTTACGGGTTTTGCGATCTCGATGCCGTCGGCGCGCATCTTTGGATCGACGGCGTGTTCCGCCGTGGTGAAAACGCAGTCGGGCGCGATGAAAACGTTGTTCCCGAAACGCACTTTCGCGCCGTCTTGGATAACGGTGTTGTGATTGGCGTAGAAAAAATCGCCCACTTCTATGTTGTAGCCGTAATCGCACCAGAACGGGGGGACGACGGTAACTTCTTTCCCCATCGCGCCGAACAGTTTTTGCAGGATCTTTTTCTGCGCGCCGCGCGCGTTGGGGCTGAGTTTATTATAGCGGAAACACAGGCTTTTCCCTCTGGCGATCGCCTTTTCGTAAACGGGGTTGTAACTGCCCTTGAAAAAACAATCGGTGGGGACGTATGGTCGTTTGTTCATAGATTGATCCTCGCAGTTGCGCATATTTGCGGCGGGGCGAAACTTTCGCCTGAAGTCGACCGCAAAACGATTATAACACAATTTCGGCAACAAAGCAAGGAAGTCGCGCCGCCGCG
>CALVUL010000079.1 GCA_944363555.1 uncultured Clostridia bacterium | reverse complement strand
GCCCTGCGCGCTATAATGAAAGCATGGATACGAACGACGCTTTTCTGCCTGTTCCCGAATACGTGAAGATCTTCGTGAACCGCAAAGAAAAGGAACTGTATTTAAAATCGGCGGGCTATAACGATTTTACCGGCGTGAAACCGCAGTATTACACCCACACGCAGACGCATTGCACCGCGCACTTCGTATTCGGCGGCAGCGGCGTTTTAAACGTCGGGAAAAATACGTTTTCCGTCAGAAAAAATCAGGTGTTTCTTCTCGATAACCGCTGTGAATTTTCCTATTATCCCGACAAAAAAACGCCGTGGGTTTACGTGTGGTTCGATATCGGCGGCGCGATGGCGGAAAATTATCTGAGGCAATGCGGTTTTTCCCCCGAAACGCCCGTTGCCGAATGCCGCGGCGCCGAAAACGTGCGCGCCGCGCTCCGCGACCTGTTCACCCGCGCCCGCGAAGGCGGAAAGGCGAATTATTTTGATTTTCTGAGCGCGCTGTTCGAACTGCTTTCCTCCGTCTGCAAGGAAGAGAGCGAGCCTGTATTTTTTTATCGAGACGAATACGTGGAAGAGATCAAACGGTTTATCGAACTGAAATACCTTTACGACGATTTCAGCGTGGAATACCTTGCAAAATCCATGCATATCTCCCATTCGCATCTCTGCAAGATCTTCAAAAAAAGCCAAGGGATCTCCGTGGCGGCGTACGTAAAGGCGCTGCGGCTGCACCGCGCCGCCGAACTGCTCGAAAAAACCGAAATGTCCGCGCTGGACATCGCCTACGCTTCGGGATTTCGGGAATACGAATACTTCCTCAAATGTTTCAAAAAGCGATACGGTCTGACCACGCGCAAATACCGCGCCGCCTACAAACGATGACGCAAAAAAAGAACGGCTGTTTTCACAGCCTTTTTTTCTCGTCGACGATCATCTTCGCCGCGGAAAGGAAATCCTTCGCGCGGTATGTCGGCTCGGCGTCCCCCGCTTTTTCCGCGACGCCCGTTTGCAGCCGTATCTGTTTCACGCCGGCGTTGATCCCCGCGCGGACGTCCGCATCGGCGTCGCCGATGACGAAACTCTGCCCGAAATCGATGTTGAAATCTTTCTGCGCTTTCAAAAACAAGCCTATATCGGGTTTGCGGCAACGGCAGACTTTTTTCAGCCGCTTCACCTCGCCGGCAAAACCGCCGTCGGGATGGTGCGGGCAATAATACACGCCGTCGAGATACGCGCCCTTTTCGCCGAGCAGCGTTTCAATCTTGGCGAACTGCTCTTCCACGTCGGCAAAACTCGCCTCGCCGCGCGCGATGACCGGCTGGTTGGATACCGCCACGGTAAGATACCCCGCGGCGTTCAGCAGCCCGATCCCCTCCGCCACGCCGCTTAAAAGTTCGATATCTTCCGCCTTGCGGATAAATCCTTTATAGACGTTCAATGTGCCGTCGCGGTCGAGAAACACCGCCTTTTGCCTGTTTTTCAGATTGCGGGCGGCAACGAGCCCGCTCTTTACGTCCTCTTCCGCCTGCGCAAAACGCTCCGGCGTGCCGACGTCCTTGATGTATTCGGGGCTTTTATACGCATAGACCCGTTCCCCGTTTTTCACGAGCGCGGCGATGAAATCGTGTTCCATATTCACCTTTTTCGGCTCTGTGAAAAAATGCAGCGCCGCCGGCGCGATGACGAAAAAACCCGCGTTGACGTTGTTCTTATACCAGCGATCGCGCGGCTCGCCCTTTTTGGCGATGTTTTTCACCCTGCCGTATCTGTCGCACACGATCACGTCGCTGTCGTACGGATGCGAATTGGGGTGCGTGAACAGCGTTGCCGCCGCCTTTTTCTTTTTGTGGAAAGCGACCATCCGCCTTATATCGATATCGAAAACGGTATCGCCCGAACAGACGATGAAATCGGATTTTACCTTGTCTTTCAGATAATAGAGCGCGCCGCCGGAACCCAAAGGCGTTTCTTCTTCGACGTATGCCGCGCGCACGCCGAAACGGGCGCCGCTGCCGACATATTCTTTGATCTTATCCGCAAGGTGCCCCACGGAGATAAAAACTTCCTCTACGCCGTTACGCCTTAACGATTCGATCGCCCGCCCGATCACGGGCAAGCCGCAAAGTTCCGCCATAGGCTTGGGGATCGCATCCTTCGTGAGCGCGGCGAGCCGCGTTCCCTTTCCGCCCGCCATGATCAAAGCCTGCATGATTTACTCCACGATCCAACTTTCCGCGCCGTATTTCGTAAAATTGACGGGATAGGTTTTTCCTTCGAGGTTCGCCATATGGTTGATCAGCCGCTGGCGGTTGATGGGATTGCAGTACACCAGCAGAAATCCGCCGCCGCCCGCGCCGGAAACTTTGACCGCCTCCGCCCCGCCGGCAAGGACGCAGGCGATGACCTCTTCGAGTTCCTTGTTGGAAACGATATCCGACGTGCGCTTTTTCTGTTCCCAGCCCTGCCGCATGTTTTCGGCGAAAGCGTCCATATCGCCGGTAAAGATGAAATCCTTCATCTCCGCCGCGGAGGCTTTCAGTTTCTCCATCGCGTCAAGGGTCTTGCTCTCCCCCGAAGTCGTGCCCTCGATCTGTTTGGAAATGATGTTTTTCGTCAGTTCCAACTGCATTTTCGCCGAACTTCTGCTGTGCCCGCCGTAATAGAGCAGCAAAGAACTTTCCAGTTCGTTCAGCCGGCTTTTATCGAGCCTTAGGGCGTTGACGACGGTCGAGCCGTCTTTTTTGAATTCGATATAGTTAAACCCGCCGAACACCGCGGCGTACTGATCCTGTTTCCCGCCGGCGAGCGCGAGATCCTGCCTTTCGATCTCATAGGCGAGCTGCGCCATGCGGTATTTATCCAGATTGAGCCCCAGCCAGCGGTTGAACGCCTCCAGTATCGCCACCACCATCGTGGACGAAGTGCCCAGCCCTGAACCGACGGGCGCGTCGTTTGAAGTGCTCATTTCAAAGGACAACGCCTTCCCGCCGTTAAATTCTTTTACGACGCGGTTGTACACCCCGCGGTGCAGGATGAGATTATCCCCCTCGATGGGCAGAAAGGGGACCGCTTTCGTTTCAAGAGAATTATTGTTGTCGTAGGAATTGATCTTGATGACCCCGTCTCCCCGCGGAATGATCGTGCAGTAAGCATACATCCCGATGGTGGCGTTGAGCACCGCGCCGCCGTAGCGGCTGCTGAACGTTTCGATATCGGTGCCGCCTCCGGCAAGCCCGATCCGCAAGGGCGCTTTACTTCTGATCTTCACTTCCGCCATTCTCCCCGTTTTTCTTTTCGGCGACGATCGCCGTCAGCCGCGCGAGAACCGCGTCGGCACAATCTTTCCAGTTTATGTAAAGATTTTTCAGCGCGTTTTCCCCCATCTCTTTCAGCGCGGCTTTGTCCTCCATCGCCGCGCAGATCTTATCGGCGTAATGCGTTTCGTCGTTTTCCGAAAGATAACCGTCCACGCCGTCCTTTACGCCGTAACCGGCGCAGCTTCCCTTGATGAACAGCCCCGGCGTCTTATACGCAGCGCCTTCCACTTTGACCAACCCGAAATTATCGTAAATGGAGGGAAACAAAAGCAGTTCCGCACGGGAAAAGAGCAACGGAAACTGCTCCCGCGGCAAAAAGCCCGTGAACCGCACTTCCCTTTCCGTAAAGCCGAGTTTTTTTGCGTATTTTTTGAGTTTTTCCAGTTCCGCGCCCTTCCCGACGACGAAAAAGCGGAAAGTTTTTCCCCGCTCCTTCACGATCTTCAAACTGTCGAGAATAAAATAGATGCGCTTTAATTTCATCACCCTGCCGACGTAGACGAACACCGTTTCGTCCTTGCCGATATCGAAAATTTCATCGGCTTTGGCGGCGTTTTCCTCCACGTTTTCGCAGGGGAGAAAATCCGTGCCGAAGGGCAGATAGGTAACCTTCCCCTTATACCCCGTGTCGCGGAGCTGCTCCTCCACGAGGGGCGAACAGACGAACACCTCGTCGAAACGGTTGTAACGCCTGCCGAGCCAGCGGTTGATCGCCTTTGCGATGAGCGCGGATTTGAAAATGTCCTTGAAAATAAGGTACATATTGGAATGAAAAGTGGCGACTGCGGGGATGTTTTTCTTTTTCGCCACCTGCAAGGCGAATTTCGCCATATTGTAGGGCGAATGGACGTGCACGATGTCGAGATCCTTCGCCATGATCTCCCGCTTGAATTTTTTATCCAGATTCGGGAAACCGTAATAATCGTTGAGCACGGGCACATGAACGCTTTTGCACCGCGTGATCTTATAGGGCTGTTTATCGACGTAATCCTTGCGGTTTTTCGGAACAGCCACCGTGAGTTCGGTTTTATCGTTGAGATTTAAACAGTAGTTATGCATGCAGTTGACGACGCCGTCCACATCCGGCAGATACACGTCCATCGCCTGCATTACTTTCAATTTTTCCGCCATATTATACCACGCAAACGTTTTTCGGTAGGAAAAGCCGCGCCGCTTATCCCGCGCCGGCGGGCGGCGGGCTGTCTTTCCGCGTTTATTTTAACATAAACGGACGGAAAAAAAAAGCAAATTCGAGAAGAATATCGATTTCTTCCGCCTTTTTCCCGAAAAGCGGGGAAGCCTTACCCCTTATCTATCGGGTATTCCGCGTAAAACCGCCCCGAAAAACCGTGCGTTTCTCCGCCGTATTCGAATACGGCGTTTTGTTCGGATTCCAGTTCGAAACAGATTTTCGCACCGCGTTTTTCATACCGCACGGAAATCAGACCGCGTTTCGATCGCAAAGAGCAGAAAAGTCCGTTTATGCCCTTGACCGTTTTCGGAGCGACGATAACCCCGTTTTTCGTATCGTCGATTCCCGCAAAAACCGTTACCAGATATTTCGCGCTCGCGCCGAACATGGGATGATCGTGCGACCCTTCCCCTTTCCAATCTTCCCAAATCGTCGTTGCCCCCGCCGCCATCTCATAGCCGAAAGAGGGATATTTTTCCGAAGCGAGCAGTTTGAACAACAATTCATATTCGTTTAAGGAAGCCAGCACGCCGCAGAGAACTTCCGTGCCGAACATACCGGTGTCGAACGCGCCGAGTTTATCGTATTTCCCGATCAAATTTTCCCTTGTGCGCGCGTCGCCCAAACCGAGCGACAGGGCGAAGGCGTCCGCCCCCTGCGCGCCGCCGCAGAAACTGCCGTTCTTTTCGTCGTAAAACGCCCGTTCGAAGGCGGCGAGGCTTTCGCGCATCAACGCGCCGTAAGGCGTAAAATCTTCGTTCAATACGCCGCAAATTTCTTTCATATACGAAAGCGATTTAATCAAATAATACGTGTTGACGAAACTTTCCGGCAAAACGGGTTTATCGGGCGTACACCATTCGCCCAAACACCAGCCGCCCGCATACTCACGAACGACGAGACCGTTTTCGCAGAAACCGCGCATGCTTTCCACCCATTTTCGCATATTCGGAAACGATTTTTTCAGCACGGCGGCGTCGCCGTAGCGGCAATAGTGCCGATAGGGCACCACGACGACGGCGCACCCCCATCCCCCGGGACCGCCGCCGCCACCGTAAAAAGGAGCGGTATGCTGGATATGCCCGCTTTTTTTATCCTGACAGTCCAAAATATCGTCGATCCATTTTCGATACAGTTTATCCGCGTCGAAAAACAGCATCGCCGTTTCCGCCGCAAGTTGCCCGTCCCCCGTATATCCCAGCCGTTCCCGATGCGGGCAATCCGAAGGAACGGAACCGTGAAAGTTATTCGTCTGCGTGCGGCAGTATGCGTTAAAGAGCCAATTGAGAACGGGGGACGAACAATGAAATTCGACCGTTCGCCTTACGTTTGTGCGAATGAGTTCCGCACGCAGCACGTCGCAGTTTCCCTCTACCGAAAAATAACGGAACGCATGCCACGTAAAACGCGGAAAGAGCAACGCGCCGGACGGCGGCGCGATAAATTCATCTTCCTGTATCTGATCCGCGCCGCCGGCGGAATTATAATCCGGCATGCCGTCCGCACCGAGTTCCCCGAAGTAAGTTACGCGCACGTTTCCTTTTCCGGCGCGAATCACCGCCCGACCGGAAATTTCCTCGGGGACCCGAAAGATCCTCATTCCGCCCTTATTTAAAACCTGTGTGCACGGAAAAATATCCGTTATGCAATCGGGCGGACAGGTTTGCTCTTCCATAAGATAGGGGTAATCCTCCGTTTTCTCGCAAAATCGTGCGTTTTCCGGTATATGCACGTAATCGGGCAAACGATTTTCATAATCGTGCTTTTCTCCGTAAAAAATGTTATTTTCCTTGATAAAGTTCGCGCTGTACAGACAACTCGGATCGCTTGAAACGACGAAACGCCTCCCCCCGTCCGTATAGGAAAGTTCGAAAATCAGTCTCAATTGCTCCGAATATACGAGCCTCCCTTCCGCAACGCGGCGCGTTTGGCGGTAAAATCCGTTTCCCAAGACGACGCACAGCGTGTTGTTTCCCTTGACGAGCGCGTTTTGCAGGTTGTATTTCAGATAATACGCGCGGTGCGAGGTTTCATCCTGCGAAGGATAAGTAAGCGTGCTTTTATCGAAGGAACAGTAATCGGTCCACGCGGGAGTAAATAAATCGTTCCCCACACGATTGCCGTTCAGATACAATTCGAAAAATCCGAGCCCGCAAATTTTGATTTCCGCCGCCGACGGTTTTTCCGCGACAAAAGTTTTATATACGCTTACGCTTTGCAGCGCTTTGTCGAAGGTAATCCAAGAAGTCGTTTTATGAAACATTTTTCCGCTCCCGATTTCGGATGTCGTTTTTTCGCCGCCCCGCGGTCATCGGGCGATGAATTTTTTTAGGAGTTCAAAGAGGGTATCGGAAATCACGTGCTCGATGCGGCAGGCGTCGTTTTCCGCCGTTTCCGGATCCGCGCCGAGTTTCGTCAGCGCTTTCGTGAGCACCGTATGGCGCTCGTAGATCCCTTCCGCCTTTTTCTTTCCCTCGGCGGTGAATTCGATCAGTCCCGAAGGATCGATGGTGATGTATCCTTTGTCTTTCAGCAGATTGACCCCCCGCGAAACGCTGGATTTCACGTATCCGAGTTCTTCGGCAATGTCGATCGAATGGACGTTCGCGCTCCTTTTGCGGAGCAGCAAAATGGTTTCCAGATACATTTCTTCCGACTCGCGGATCCTGTTCATGCGCATATATTTCCTCCTCAATCGTTGTCGTTTTTCCGTTCGCCGCGCTCTTATCCGCGAAGGTGGAGAGAGGCGTCGATTTCTTCCGCATAGCGGACGGTTTCCATCGCGTCCTTCGCGTATTTATCCGCGCCGATCATCTTTGCGTATTCCTCCGTCAGCACCGCGCCCCCCACGACGACTTTGCACCACGGCGCGTCCTTTCTCAGGCGTTTGATCGTTTCCTCCATGGCGGGAACGGTGGTCGTCATCAAGGCGCTGAGCCCGACGATCGGCGCGCGCAGGGCGACGGCGGTTTCCGCGATCTTTTCCGAAGGCACGTCCTTCCCCAGATCGGTTACCGCGAAACCGTAATTTTCCAGCAGCAGTTTCACGATGTTTTTGCCGATGTCGTGAATATCCCCTTTTACCGTCGCTATGACGAAACGGCATTTTTCCGCCGCTTTCGCTTCCGGCATCGCCGCCTTGATCTCCTCGAACGCCGCTTTCGCCGCCTCCGCGCTCATCAGAAGCTGCGGCAGATAAACGGTTTTGTTTTCAAACCCCGCGCCGACGACGTCGAGCGCGGGAATGATCTCCCCGCGGATGATCTCCAGCGGATCGCCTTCCGCCGCAAGCGCTTTCGTGAGCGCCGCCGCGCGCTCTTTCAGCCCCTTTATCACGGCTTTTTGCAATTCCGATTTGTATTCTTCCGCCTCCGCCGCCGCGGGGGGCGCGGTCTGCGCCCGTTCGGGCAGTTTCGCCGCGAAGGCGATATATGCGGAACAGTCGTCGTCCCGCCCGATCAGGGCGTTATAGGCGTAAAACGCCTTCATCATCTCTTCCGAATAGGGATTCATGATCGCCGCGGAAAGCCCCGCCTGCAACGCCAGCGTAAAAAAGATTCCGTTCACGACGTCCCTGTGCGGCAGCCCGAAAGACACGTTGGACACGCCGAGAGAGGTTTTCAGCCCCCGCCGAGCGAGCAGTTCCACCGCGCGGAGGGTCTCCGCCGCCGCGTTTTTATCCGCGCTGACCGTGAGCGCCAGCGGATCGAACACGATATCCTTTTCCCCGATACCGTAATCCGCCGCGCGCCGCAGGATCTTTTCGGCGATCTTCACGCGCCCTTCCGCCCGATCGGGAATGCCGTTTTCATCGAGCGTCAGGGCGACGACCACGCCGCCGTATTTTTTCACAAGCGGGAACACCCCTGCCATGCTTTCCTCTTTGCCGTTCACCGAGTTGATCATCGCCTTGCCGTTGTAACGGCGCAGCGCGCTTTCCATCGCCGAAAGATCGGAAGTATCGATCTGAAGCGGCAGATCGGTAACCGCCTGCAACTCGCATACCGCCGTTTCCAGCATCGCGCGCTCGTCGATTTCCGGCAGCCCCACGTTCACGTCGAGAACGCTTACGCCCTTTTCCTGCTGGGCAACGCCCTCTTTCAGAATATAGTCGACGTCGCCCGCGCGCAACGCCTCTTTGAAGCGTTTTTTCCCCGTCGGGTTGATGCGTTCGCCGATCAGCACCGGCGCGCCGCCGAATTCCACCGCGCGCGCATAAGAAGAGATCACCGTTTCCCGTTTCGGCACGACGGGCTGCGGGCGGATATGCTCCGTCGCCTTCACGAGGGCTGCGATATATTCCGGCGTCGTACCGCAGCACCCGCCGAGGATGCGCACTCCTTTTTCCGCCAGCGCGCGGACTTCTGCGGCAAACGCCCCGCAGTCCACGTCGTATACGGTTCCGTTTTCGGAGGGCCTCGGCAAGCCCGCGTTCGGTTTCAGCAGCACCGGAACGGAGGCGAGGCGCACATACTCCTCCGCCACCGCCGCCAGTTTTTTCGGGCCGAACGAGCAGTTCACCCCCACGGCGTCCGCCCCCATGCCTTCCAGCAAAGCGACCATCGCCTGCGGGGAAGCGCCGGTCATCAGTTTGCCGTCCTCCCCGTATGCGTTGGAAACGAATACCGGCAGATCGCAGTTTTCCTTCGCCGCGAGGAGCGCCGCTTTGGTTTCGTAACTGTCGCTCATCGTTTCGATGAAAATCAAATCCGCCCCGTATTTTACCCCCAGTTTCACCGTGCGGGAAAACACCGAAACGGCGTCCTCGAAATCGAGATCGCCGTAGGGTTTGAGCATCCTGCCCGTCGGGCCGATATCGAGGGCGATCCAGCGATTTTCCCCGCCGCACCGTTCCCGCGCGATCTTGGCGGCGGCAAAGGCGCGCGCGACGATCTCTTCCAGCTCCGCATCGGAAAATTTCAGGCAGTTCGCCCCGAACGTGTTGGTGCAAACGACGTTGCTGCCCGCCTCGAAATAGCGTTGATGAATCGCCGCCACCGTTTCAAAACGGGTGATGTTGCTCCTTTCCGGCAGTTCGCCCGCCGCCGTCCCGCACGATTGCAACAGGGTTCCCATTCCCCCGTCAAGATATAAAATATGGTCTTTTAAATATTCCTTTACGATCATTTTTCTCTCCCGAAAGCGCAAACGGCTTTCTCCTCCGCCGCCGTTATAAGGCGGCGGTTTTTCCTGCGAAACCGACGATCGCCGTAACCGATTTGGAAGGCGACATCAGAAGGCTTTCGTTCAGCGTAAGGGCGATGTTTTTTTCACAGCGCAGCGCGCGGAAAATATCCTTTTGCAAAGCAAGCGGCAGATCGCCGTACCCGGGCGAAAAACGCGGCTTTAACGCGCAGCCTTCTTCCCGCGCCAGATCGCCGCAGAAAGCGTTGCATAAACTTTCGATGCGCTCCGCGCCGATCGCCTGAAACATCACCGCCTTCGCAGGGGAAAGCACGGCGTATTTTGCGATCATGCGGTCGATGCCGATCCCTACCGTCGCCGCGAAAACGTAGGCAAAAGCGCAGCCTGCAAGGTTTTTCGCAAGGGCGGAAGAGCGGGGCGCCGCAAACGCGAGATCCACCGAATCGCCGCGCACCGAAACGGGAAAACGGGCATAGCAGACGCGGAAGGAAAGTTTCCCTTCCGCCTCGCCGAGGCATTCCTCCGCCAGCCCCGTAAATTCCCGCGCGTCGCCCTTTATCCCCGCGTAACGGAAAATTTCTTCTTTGTCATAAGGAGGCGCGGGGTATGTTTTCGTAAACACGTCCATATCAGTTCAGGATGGCGGAAAGATTGTCGAGGATCTGTTTCGCCACGTCCGGCTTGTTCATCGAATAAACGTGCACGTTTTTGATCCCGTTGGCGAAAAGATCGATGATCTGATCCGTGGCGTAGGCGATGCCCGCCTGTTTCATCGCCGCGGGGTTGCCGCCGAACTTATCCACGAGCGATTTGAACCGCTGCGGCATAAAGGAACCGGAAAGGTTGATCGCCCGCTCCACTTGGTTCGCGTTGGTGATGGGCATGACGCCCGGGATCACGGGAACGGTGATGCCCGCCTCCCTGATCTTATACAGAAAATTATACAGCAGATTGTTATCGAAAAACATCTGCGTGGTCAGAAAATCGCAGCCGGCATCCACCTTTTCTTTGAGATAGCGGATATCGTCTTTCTGATCCGCGCTTTCGGGATGGATTTCGGGATAACACGCCCCCCCGATACAGAAATCGCCGCCGCTTTCCTTCAATTCGCGCACCAGATCGATGGCGTAGCGATAATCCCAGCCGCTGCGGTCGGCATCCTCCATTCCCTTGGGGATGTCTCCCCTGAGCGCCATTACGTTTTGTATGCCGCACGCTTTGATCTCCGCGATCTTTTCGCGCACCGTCTGCCGCGTGGAAGAAACGCACGTTAAATGCGCCAGCGTGGGGACGTTGTATTCCCTGAGGATGTTTTTTGCGATTTCAAGGGTATAACGGCTCGTGCCGCCCCCCGCGCCGTACGTTACGCTCATAAACGACGGTTTGAGTTTTGCGATCTCCTCCGTAGCCGTCTTTACGCTTTCGAAAGCGGAATCGTTTTTCGGCGGGAATACCTCGAAGGACAAGGCGCACTTTTCGCCGCGTAATAAAGAGATGATTTTCATTTTCTTCGCCTTTTGCGTTTTTATGCTATCATTATAACATTTATATCCCGTATTTTCAACGATTTTACGGTGATTTTCCGCCGTCTTTTCTTTTTGGCGAAAACGCGCCCGACGAAAAACGTTCCGTCGGGCGCGTTTTTATGTTTTTTACGCTTTGAAATCGATCGAGACGTCGCCGTTGTTGCATTCCACCGCCAGCAACTTATCCCCGTCCTCTTTACGCGCGGGAAGGTTGCTTTTCCCTTTCTTGACGCCGCACGTTATGGCGAAATCGTCCCACCCGCCGGCGACTGTGCCGCCGATGCTGCCGTTCTTTGCCGTCAGGCGGATGCCGCTCCCCGCGGAAAGCAGCCCGAAAAAAATGTCGCCGCCGTTGTCGTCTAAAACGATTTCTTCCGTTACGGACAGGCTTTCGACGGTGATCTCCTCATTGGTCGTCGTTATAAAAATACGATTTATTGCGCCTTCCGGCAGCAGAACGTCTATCTTTCTGTACCGTGCGTCCGGTTTGACTCCGATGTAATCTGTCCATGTTTTGTCCGAAAGGAGTTCCACCTTCAGAACGCTGCCCGAAACGGAAATATCGAAATACTCCTTTTCGCCGTTGAAATAATCGACGCGTATCTTATCGTCCTCCGATACGCCGACGTTCACCGCCCTGTTTTCCGCAGTGATCCGAAGTTCCGTTACCGTGCCGCTTTCGCAGATGTAACTTTCGGCAACGAACGTTTCGCCGCCGCACCCGCCGAAAACGCACGCGCCGCACAAAACCGCCGCCGCGACCGCCGCAATCTTCCGCATAAATTTCAACCTCCTTGTTGCATGCTTTGTATTTTTATGATACAATGAGTATAAACCTTTGTGTAACACAAATGTCAAGGAGATTTCGGGATGGCGGATAAAAAATTTTATTCTGTGGGAAAAACCGCAAAACTCGTCGGAATGACGGCGGAAACGCTGCGCCATTACGACCGCGTCGGGCTGATACGCCCCGTCAAGGACGAATGGACCAAATACCGGCGTTATACGGATCGGGACGTTATCCGCCTGAATATCGTTTCCGCCCTGCGCAGCATGGGTATCCCGTTACGGGAGATCAAAACCATGCTCGATGCAAACGATATACAAAAACTCGTCGGGGAATTTGAAAGGGCTTTGCGCCGCGCCGACGAGGCGATTCGAAAATTAAAGGAGGCGAAACGGCGCATCGAACGGGTAAAGCGATATTACGAAAGCAAGCGGGAGATCCCGTCGGGCGGCATATCCGTAAAGAGCATGCCGAAACGCGAAATCCTGTTGTCCGAAAAGCCGCTTTCCCCTTCGATAGAGACGCTGCACGATTATCACCGCCATTTTTACGCGCAGGCGGGCGAAGAGAGAAAAGCGTTGTTTTCCTTTGAAGATACGGCTGGGATCTATGAAAAGAACGGCGAGCAAAGAATGTTCGCCGTCTGCATCCGCTGTCCCGCGGATAAAAACCTGCTGACGCTGCCGTGCGGAAATTATCTTTGTGCGGAATGCACGGACGAAACGGAAAAGGAAGTCGCGGCGGATCTTCTCGGCATCGCGGGGCAAAAATACGGCGTTCAGGCGCCGTTTATCGTGAAAATCATCAAACTGACGGGTATTTTGCAGTGGAAATACGAACTCCAGATCCCTTTGGACGGCTGAGGGCGGTTTATTCCGCCGCTTTTATTGAACAGCCCCCTTGCCAGCGGCAAGGGGGCTGTTCATCGATCGCAAACGGCGTTTGCGAAATCGTTTTATCGGCGGATCGGCTCGTATTCGTAACGCACGCCGCCGTCATCCGCGACGATATGTACGTAATAACTTTCCGCGTTCCGATCGCCGCCGATACGCAGACGGATGACTTCCTTTCCGCGCACCGTTTCGCGCTCGAAATACAAAGTCTCCCGCACGCCGTCCTTATACGCCGTCATTTTCAGTTCCGTTTCCCCGCGCTCGCTCTCGTAAGAAAACGCGCTGCGCTCGACGAGGGAACGCCCCTCGTATACGGAATATCTGTATTCCTGTTCCGATTCCCCTTCTTCCGATTCCGTTTCCTGTTCCACGAGCATATAGCGCGCGTCGCTCAGCGTTACGCGGAAACGCGTTTCGCTTTCCGATTCGCCGCGTTCGGTTTCGATCTCGCGGTAACCTTCGACGTCGTAATACGCGCCGTCGATCTCCATAACGCCGTCAATGGCATAATTTTCTTCCCGCTCGCCGTCGAAACGATCGTCGTCATCGTCATCGTCGTCCTCGATCGGCAGACGGTTGTAATACAGAACGTATTGCAGCGCATTGCCCTGCAGATCTTTATACGAAACCGTCATCTTCTCCGTATACTCGCTCTTATCGGAAGCCTGCACGTCCGCGCTGAACCCGCCGTCGCTCAATAAACTTTCCACGAGCGCCATATAGCGATCGAGTTCGGAAAGATCGCGTTCTTCCGCTTCGGCGGCGGAGGAACGCACGCCCGCATAAGAAAGGCTCTTTGCCGCGGCAAGCTGCGCCGCGCCGCCGCCGTTCATCGAGGAGATCAGCATCCCCGCGCTCGCCGCGCTGAAACCGTAAACCGATTCCGCCGTCGTCAGAGAGCCGAACTTGCCGTCGCCGCCCGCGCCGTTATGCGCGCATCCCGCCGCCCCCGCAGAAAGCGCGAGCGCCAATGCCAATATCCCTGCCGTCAAAAATTTTTTCATGATCTTTCTCCTTTTATTCGATTCGGAAAGGAATATCCGGATTTTTCCTTTCTCACCCATATAACAGCGCAAACTTTCGGTTTTGTTGGCGGATTTTCCGATTTTTTATAAAATTTTATGTTTTTTCTTGACACATTTCCGATATTCCATTATGATAAAGAAAAATTCCCCGATTTCCCAACAAACGGAATTTTCAAACTGTTATATATAAGGGGGTCGTATGCACGATAAACTCGAACGGCACATCGAAAGGCTGAAAGCCGGCGACGGCGGCGCTTTCGATTATATCTACGATCAGACGCACCGTTCCGCCTACTTTGCCATACTGTATATCGTGAAGGACAAGATGTATGCGGAGGATCTTCTGCAGGAGACCTTCGTGCGGGCGCTGAAAAATCTGCATCAATATAGCGCCGGCACGAATTTCGCCGCATGGCTCTGCTCGATCGGGAGATCTTTGGCGCTAAACTTTTTAAAAAAGAACGCGCGGGAGATCCCCACCGATTTCGACGCCGACGCCCGCAAATACGGCGCGGAAGAGATGAAAAGCAGCGATCTGTTCGATCTCGCGGCGAAACTGCTCGCCGAGGACGAATACGAGATCTTAATGCTCTGTCAGGTCGCGGGATATAAGCGGCGGGAAGTCGCCGCCATGCTGAACATACCCATCGGCACGGTAACGTGGAAAAACAACGAGGCGCTGAAAAAACTGCGCCGTTATCTCGAAAAGGAGGGCGGACAATGAAGGACGTGAAAAAACTGCTCGCACAGCAATCGAAAAACATTCTGCCCGACGGCAGGATCAAGGAAAACGTGAAGCGGGAACTCGGCTTTGCCGACGCCGATACGAACCTTGCCTACGCCGGCGGCGGGCAGACGCAAAACCGCGCGGATCGGAAAAAGCGCGTCGCCCTCGCCGCGGCGGCATTGGCGGCGATCGCGCTGCTCTGCGCGCTGATCCCCGTGTTCGCGGCAAAAACGCGCAGTCCCTCTTCCCCTTCGGGAAACAAATTCGACAGGATCACAAACGCCGATACCTTCTACGCGTACGGCGCGGCGTCCGTCGGCATCATGCTTTCCTCCGCGAACGCCGCCGGCGAAATGCAGGCAATGCGGGTAAAATCCCTCGCCGCGGTACAAAAGAGCGTTTCGGAAGATCACCTTGATACCATCAACCGCTATATGCCGCTTGTCGAAAGCCTGCTCGGCGACGAAAACATCGCGGGTTCCGCCGTCGCCGGCGGCGCGGGATATGCCTTCGGGATGATCGTGAGTTATACCGACCTTTTGGGAAACACCCTGCAATATACGTTGTATTACGATAAACTTTTCCTTTCCGGCGAAACGGACGGGGACGAAACCGAGGAAAATTACGCCATAGAAGGCGTCCTCCTCACGGCGGACGGCGAAACTTATGAAGTCCTCGGAAATTACCAGAAGGAGACGGAAGAAAACGAAACGGAGGGCGAACTCTATTTCCGCGCCTATACGGACGAAGGAAAAACTTCCTATATCGAAGTGGAACAGGAATACGAAAGCGAAACGGAAGGAAGAGAAAGCGAAACCGAAAAAAAATACGTCTATTCGATCTGGCGGCAGGGCGTGAGAACGGAAAAAACGGAAGCGGAATACGAATCGGAGGAAGGCGAACTCGAATTGCAACTGGTCATCGAAAAAGACGGATATAAAGACGAACTGACCTTTTTGAGCGGGGGCGAAACGCATACCCTGCGCGCGAGCGGCTCCGTCGGCGGCGTGCAGGTGCGTTTTACCGTGTACATTCGGGAAGACAGTTATCACTATGAATTCGACGACGGATGGACGTCCGATCACGACCGCTACCGCGGCGACGACTGACCCCTTAGCGACGCGCATCGCCGTTACGGAACACAGATTTACCGCAAGAGTCATAGGCTTTTTACGATAAACCGCAGGGTTACAAATTAACAAGTTCCGGCGTGGCGTAATGCCACGCCCTTCCTTGTATTCGGTTTTAATAATCAAATTTGTCCCAACTGTCA
>CALVUL010000078.1 GCA_944363555.1 uncultured Clostridia bacterium | reverse complement strand
GCTCTCCTGTACAGTGTTTGATATAATATATAAGCCGCAGGATAAGGCGTCATAAAACGGTACCCGCTCGAAGATTGCGGACGAGCACAGATCCCCGAAAGCGTAACAAGCATCGGCGCCTCCGCGTTCAGCGGCTGCGCCGCGCTTGCGGAAATCGATCTGCCGTCCGGCATCGGCACAATAGAAAATTATACGTTTTCGGGCTGCGTTGCGCTCACGGGCATAACCATTCCCGCCGGCGTAACGCGTATCGAAAAATCGGCGTTCGAAGGCTGCGCTTCGCTTACGGATATAACCATCCCCGACTGCGTGAGCAGCATCGGAAACAGCGCGTTTTTCAACTGCAACTCCCTTGAAAACGTAACGATGGGCGTCGGGATAACGCGCATCGAAAGCTGGGCGTTCAGGGAATGCGCTTCGCTCGGAAGCATCGTCTATGCCGGTACGCGGGAGCAATGGAACGCCGTCGAAAAGGAATTTATGTGGGACAGGGATACCGTCGGCTACACGGTATATTGCGCCGACGGCGAGATCGCGTACTGACGGGAAGATTAACGCGAAAAAAAGTAAACCTGCGGGCGTTTGCGCAACATCGCGCAAACGCCCGCAGGTTTTTCAATGCAAATTAAGGTGTACGAAAGCAGGGAGATCAGCGTTTTTCGAAGGGAAGGAGCAGGAATTTCAGCACGATGTCCTTTTCCGTGAGCAGGTAGCGGTATTTTTCCTTTTCGCCGAGCGAATTATAGCCTACGCCGCTCATCATGTAATCGATGTTGAGGAAAAGTCTGCCCGTATTCTCCATTTCAAAGGCATGCGCCTTATAATCGGAAAGGCGGTACGGCGTTACCTGAAAGGAAAAATCGCTTCCGGAATAGATCGCAAGCCCTCTTTTGCCGTCGTGCAGGGCTACGAAGCGGCTGTCGCAGCGGCTGCCGCATTCCTGCGGGCGCGGATAGGCATAATTGAAGGCGGAAAGTTGGCTTTCGTAAAAGCCCACGTGGCAGGCGGCGCGGCGGTCGATATACGCCTCCCCGGGGCCGCGCCCGAAATATTCGATGCGGGTGAGCGAGGGGTCGATCTCCAGACTGACGCCGAAACGCGGCAGGTGCGGCACGTGCGCGCCGATCGCGGCGCGTACGGCGATCTCCGCGCCCCCCGCGGCGGGGCGGCAGCGCACGTGCAGACGGGCGAGGGGGCGCTGACCGTCGCTGACGAAAACGCCCTGCGCCGTCGTCGTTTCCCCGTCTTTTTCGACGGACAGCGGGAAATATTCCGAAACGAAACAGCCGGCGAGTTCCCAGTCGAAAAGCAGGGGGGAATATTTATCGTTATCCACGTACGCCCGCCCCGCAAGGAAGTCCATCGGCGCGAGAACGAGCCTGCGCCCTTCCGCGGAAAAGGAGGAAAGCAACCCTCTTTCGTCGGTTTCAAATGCCGCGCGGGCGTTCCCGCAGTCGGGGCAGGGCAGTTTGTCGGAAAGCACGATCTGCGCCGCGGCGACAATTTCTCCGTTTTCCGTAAAGGCAAAGTCGCACACGGCGTAGGTGTTTTCGTCGTATTCCGGCAGGGGAAAACGTTTCGAGCGGTGCGGAAGCAGCCCGCCGAGGGGATAGATCTTCTCCGCGGCGGTTTTTCCGTTCACGCGGATCTTCGCCGTGCATACGCAGTTTTCGGCGGAGAGAAAATCGCGGCGGTTGGTTACGACAAAGGCGTGTTGCTCCTTTTTTACGGTGAAGGGCGCGTAGACCGCCGCCATCTCGTAAAAGGAGGGGTTGGGGATGCGGTCGGTAGTAACGACGCCGTCCATGCAGAGCACGTCGTCGTTATACAGTTTGTCGAAATCGCCGCCGTAATAGGTCTTCCCGTCCTTGACGACGGTATGGTTGCACCATTCCCAGATAAAGCCGCCGCACATCTTTTTGCAGGCGTAGATGGCGTCCCAATAATCCTTGATGTCGCCGCCGGAATTTTCCATCGAATGCGCATATTCGCATAAAAGCAGCGGTCTTTCCGCTTTTTTGACGAATTTTTTCATCCAGTCGATGGGGGCGTACATGCGGCTGTAAAGATCCAGCACGTGTTCTTCGTGGTAGACGGGCTTTTCGTAGTTCCACGCCCCTTCGTAGTGGATGAGGCGGGTCTTATCCTTTCCGCGCAGCCATTCGGCGCATTTTACGAGGTTTTCCCCCCAGCCCGATTCGTTGGCGAGCGACCAGAAGAGAATGCATCCGCGGTTTTTATCCCGCTCGTACATGCGCCGCACGCGGTGCAGAAACAGTTCCGCAAACGTTTCGTCTTTGGCGAGCACGTCATGCTTGCTGTCCTTGAACCTGCCGTCCTCCATCACCGTGCCGTGGCATTCGATATCCGCCTCTTCCAGAAGGTAAAAACCCATCTCGTCGCAAAGGCGGGGGAGTAGCGGGTGGGGGGGATAGTGGCTGGTGCGGATGGCGTTCACGTTGGCTTTTTTCATTGCGATCAGGTCGCGGCGGATGTCTTCCGGCGTTTCCGTGTAGCCGTTGACGGTAACGGAATGGCGGTTGACCCCTTTGATCTTGATCGGTTTGCCGTTGAGCAGCAGAACGCCGCCCTTTTGCTCCACGCGGCGGATCGCCGCGCGTTCGACGATCGTTTCGCCGAAACATTCGATCTTCAAAGTGTATAAAGCCGGCGTTTCCGCGCTCCAGAGCGCGGGCTCCTTCACGCGGAGCGTTGCCGTTTTTCCTTCGGCGCGGGCGACAATTTTCCCTTCGAACGAAAGTTCCAGACGGCAGCGTTCCGCCGCGGAAAAGAAAACGACGCCTTCGCCGCCGAGAACGTCGGTATGCACGGTGAAGTCTTTAAGGTGTTTTTTCGGGCGTTCGATCAGTTCGATCTCCCTTAAAACGCCGCTCATGCGCAGTTTGTCCTGATCTTCGAGATAAGAACCGGTATTGTATTTCAGCACGGCGAAGGCGATTTCGTCTTCCCCGCCGTCGTTTAAAAACGCCGTTACGTCAAATTCCGCGGGGCTGTGGCTCACGGAAGAGTAGCCGACGAATTTCCCGTTGACGAAAAGGTAAAAACAACTGTCAACGCCGCCGAAGAGAATAAAATAGGATTTATCCGCCTCTTTGCGCGCCGGAAGGCGGCAGGAATAGAACCCGCAGGGGTTTTTCTTGAAGATGTGCGGCGGGTCGAAGGGGAAGGGGTAACGGAAGTTTATATAGCGGTCGCTGTCGTAACCCAGCCGCTGCCAGCAGGAAGGCACGCGGATGCGCTCCGTTTTGCCCGCGTGCGCGAACACGCCGTCGAAATTCTCTTTATAACTGAAGTCCCATTCGCCGAGCACCGTTCTTTTCGCGCCCTGCGGCAGAAAATCCGCGCGGGGCGGAAGGGCGTTGATCTGCGGCGACATCGCAGTATGATAATGCAGCAATTTTTAATTTTCTCCTCGTTGATTATTTAACATTATCAGTATAGCGCATCGCGGGGGCGTTGTCTTGTTGTTTTTTTACCATATTTGTCGATTTTATAACATCTATTTTCGCAAATGATGTTACAAAAACGAATGAAGGAAGAAAAACGCGCCCGTTTGTTTCGCTGAAAAGACGGGGAAAAAGCGCCTGTTATAAAGGATAAACGCTT
>CALVUL010000077.1 GCA_944363555.1 uncultured Clostridia bacterium | reverse complement strand
TATCGAGCGCCTCGGCGTAATCCCCCCGCGCGCAGTCCGCCGCGAATTTGAACGCCGCGCCGTGCAGATAGATCGCGCCGTTGCTGAACGTTCCCGGGCGGTGTTTTTGCAGCCTGCCGCATTTTTCCCCGAATTTCGTATAGGGCGGCATCAGAAGATGCGGCCCGTACATTCCGGAAAGATAGGTATGCACGGCGCGCATCGCTTTTTCGATCTTGTCCGGCGTATCCGCGATGCCAGAAAGCGCCGCCCACGTTTGGGCGTTGAGATAGATCTTGCCCTCGTGGCAGCGGTGCGAGCCGACAGGCTCTTCGCCGATAAACGCGTAAGCGTACCAGTTGCCGTCCCAGCCGACGGCGTTGACAACCTTTTTATATTCCGCCGACCGTTCGCGGAGCAGCGCGGCGGCGTCGCCGTCCCCCGTACGTTCCAGAAGGTCCGCCAAAAGGTTCTGCGCGTAAAACGCGGCGATCGTGCCCCACACCGTGGTCGCCTCTCCGTAGGCGGAGATCCCCGTCAGCCCGTCAAGCCAGTCGCCGTCCCGCATGAGGAGCAGCCCGTTTTTCCCCCGCGCGCGGTAGAGATAATCGAAGGCGCGGAGAAGATGATCCTTCACGGAAGATTTTTCTTCGCTGCCGAGAAAACCGACTTCCTCTTCCGCGAGGGAAAAATCGCCCGTTTCCTTGATATATCCCGTCAGCGCGATGGCTGCCCACAGCGGGCTGTCCATAAAATCGCGCGCGTCGATTTTGTCGGAATATCTGTCGTACTGGCGGGGGCACCGCCCGTCCGCAAACATTTTGGAGATCGCCTCCAGAAAGGGCGCGCGGCTTTCTTCCGGTTCGACGAGAAGGTTGCCCCAACTGTCCTGCATCACGTCGCGGTATCCCATGATGTCGCAGCGGTTGTAGCGCATGGTCAGAAACAACTGGTTTTTCAGCCATACGTTGAGAAAATACTGCAGATTTTTATCGGGAACGTCGCATTTGACGCGCCGGAAGATCTCTTCTCTGCGCCGCAGGACCGCCTCCTTTGCCGCCTTTACGGCGGCAGGCGAACGGTATTTGCCGACGACGGCGAACGCCTGTTCCTCCTTATCCGCGTCCACCGCGCCGGAGAGGACATACAGCGTCGTTTCCCGTCCGGAAAGCGCGATCTCCCGCGCGATGCGCTCCTTTACATACGCGAACGTTCTGCCGTTCGCATAGGTTTCCTCATACAACTCGGCGCTGCAAACGCCGCCTTCCGTATAGAAAAAGGAAAGTATATCGTGCGCCGCGCCGAACACGACGGCGTGCACGGGCGAAAACAGCACGCCCTCTTTTTCCCGCGCCGCGGGAGGCGGGTTTTTCGCCGTTTCCCCCGCGGAAACGTCCTGCCCGACGGCGATCTCGTACCTGCCCGCGCCTTTCAGGGAAATTTCCCAGATCTCCGCGGGGTCGCTTTCCGGCACGAAGATGCACACCGAAAAGGAAACTTCCCCCGCCGTGCCGGCGTATGTAACCCGCCCCGCTTCCGCCGTGAAAACCATATCGCGGCTGTCGGCAAACAGATCGCAGACGGCGCCCGTTTCCTTGTTTTTCAAAAGGATGCTGCGCCTGCCGTTGAGCGTACGCACGAGATAATCGGTAGCGCTGTAATATTTCGTTACGGCGAGATTCGCCGTCTTGAAAAAGACATATCCCGAACCGTCGTTGCCCGCGACGGAACCGAACGCGTCGTTGACCATGAAATTGAGCCACTGCCGCGGCGTGTTCCTTTGGGTAACGACGTATTTCTTTCCCTCCTCCGCAAAATGGCCGAAGGTCTTGCCGAAGGCGTTATACGCCTCGAAATCCACATTGTATTGCTCCGTTTTCGCGGAATACACCGCTTTCGGATCGTTCATATCGTTCTCCTTTTTTCCGTTTCTTCGTCGGCCTCAATAATACATTTTTCTGTACTCCCTCGGCCTGCAGCGCCTGATGCGGCTGACCACGTTCCCGCCATGGCTGCCGTCCGAAAAATACAGATCCTGCGCGATCTCCGTGATGGATTTATCCGTTTCCAAAAGCAGTTTCGCCGCGGCGTTGCACTTGGAGATCATGATGCAGCTGTGCAGCCCCTGCCCGACGCCCAACTTGACCACCTTGTTGAGATAATTGGAGTGGTAATTGAAATATTCCGCGATCGATTTGCAGGAAATATCGGTAAAGATGTTTCCGTCGATGTAATCGAGCACTTTTTTGCAAAGCGTTTTGTTCCGGCGCACGGGCTGATCTTCCAAAAGCCGCAGAAGGACCAGCGCCACCCGCGCGTTGATCTTCAGCATGGAAAATATGCTGCGCTTGAAATATTCCTTTTCGATCTCCGCGAACTCCTCGTCGAGAAAAGCCTTTTTCTGCAACTTGCAGGCGTTGAGCGCGGCGCAGTCCCCGCAATGGAAGCGGAAAGCGTTTTCCCCGTTCGAAAAAGGCGGAAAATGCAGTTCGTCGCGGTATTCGCGCTCGTTTTTCTGCAACACGAAATGCACGTTGTAGAGCACGACGTTCTTCCCGAAAAACCGCGTCGTATAACGCGTATCCGAGGGCAGATAAAACAAATCGCCGCCGGAGAGCGCGTAACTTTTCCCGTCCACGATGAATTCCATTTTTCCTTCCGCAAGGTAGGCGAGACGGTATGCGACGGTGTATTTATCCGAAACGACGTCCTCCAGCTCCGCATTGACGAATTTGTACACACACAGACAATCAACAACGATATCCGCTACGGAAATTTCTTTCATATCTGTATATTATCACATTCTTTTTCGCATTTCAACCGTTTTTTTCAACAGGTTTGATTTTTACAAGTTTACATTTATTAAGGGATAGATTAAGGAGGGGGCGTATGTTACAATATGAGTATGGAACAGTGTGTGAAATTACAACAAAAAACGATCGATACGACCTTCGACGCCGTCATTGCCGGCGGCGGGCTTTCCGGCATCATGGCGGCGATCGCCGCCGCGCGGGAAAACAAAAAAGTTATCCTGATCGAAAAGCAGGGCTATCTCGGCGGCATGGCGACGGCGGGGCTCATCAGCCCGTTTATGAACTATTGCGAAAGAAACAGCCAGACGGTGGCGAACGCGGGGCTGTTTTCCGCGCTGCTGAAACGGATGTACGACATCGGCGCGCTGGAAACCCCCACCTCCCGCACCTTCCGCGAGCAGCTTTTGAAGATCGTTCTCGATAAAATGCTGCAGGAAACCGACGTGAAAGTATTGCTCCACGCGTATCTGAGCGCGGTAAACTGCGAAAACGGCACGGTGCGTTCCGTTACGGTAAGCACCGTTTCCGGCAATATCGAGATCCGCGGGAAATATTTCATCGACGCCACGGGGGACGGCAACCTGTTCGCCCTCGCGGGGATGGAATATTATCTGCGCAACGGGCCGGAGGATTATTCCCAGCCGATGACGACGTGTTTCAACGTGATCAACGCCGATTGGGATAAATTCGACCTTACGAAAATGAACAAACTTTACGCGCGCTATCAAAGCGAAGGGAAGATCAAGAACCCGCGGGAAAACATCCTCGTGTTCTCCTCCCCCATCAAACATCTGATGCACTTCAACACCACCCGCATCGTCAAAAAAGACCCGTGCGACGTGGAGGATCTTACCGAGGCGGAGATGATCGGCAGGGAGCAGGTGTACGAGATTTTCAATTTCCTCAAAGAACACGCCGACGGCATGCAGAATATCGAACTCATCAACATCGCGGACGAGATCGGCGTGCGGGAAAGCCGGCGCGTGCGCGGGCTTTATCAGCTTACGGAAGAAGATCTGCTTTCCACGAAAAAATTTGCCGACAGCATCGCCCGCGGCACATACGATATCGATATCCACAACCCCAACGGCACGGGGACGGTGATCAAACAGATCCCCCCGCACGATTATTACACCGTGCCGTACCGCTGCCTCGTGCCTTGCGAAAGCAAAAATCTGCTGGTGGCGGGCAGGGCGATTTCCAGCACCCATCAGGCGCACTCTTCCGTCAGGGTGATGCCCATCACCTCCTGTATCGGGGAGGCAGCCGGCATCGCCGCCGCCATCGCCTGCGAAACGGGGTGCGCGGTCAAGGACGTGCCCGTCGGGCGGCTGCACGCCGCGCTCGACAAATACGGCGGTTTGTACTGATTCCGCACAGAACCCGCGCGCATGTTTTTGCCCGTGCGCGCGTTCCTTTTTTTCTCCTATACGAAAAACGCGGGCGCCGTTTGAACGGCGCCCGCGTTTTCGCGTTTCCGCAATGTGTTTTTCAATATCCCTTTTTCACGAGATAATCTTTCAGCGCCCGCGGAAAATCCGTCTGAATGACGTTGAACCCCGCTTCCACAAGGGCGCCCCAATGCGCATCGGGATCTTCGAGCAGCGCGCCTTCGTCGTGCATGCCGCCGGCTAAAACGGCGGTGTCGTTCAGATCGATGGCGTTCGCCCAGAAAAGATAGTTTTTCCCCGCAAAGCGGGAAATGAGCGATAAAACCTCGTCTTTCGGGGTGGCGAAAAGCAGTTCGTAACCGACGACGTTCGCGCCGCTTTGTTCGATTTTTTCCGCCTCCTCCACGCTCGAAACGATGCCCATGAAACGGATATTCGGATAATCTTTCAAGCCGGCAAGGATCTTTTCATCCGCGCCGCTTTTAAAGATCACGCTGTCCGACATGCCGCATTTTCCGATAAGATCGAGCGCGCCTGCGGTGTAGGCGAAATCGCCGCCCCAGCAGCGGTCGAGGTTGATCATCCCCTTCCCCTTCACGGCGAGGAGCACCTCTTCCAGCCGCGGCACTTTCTGTTCGGTGAAACAGCCGTACCGGTTGACCATCCTGAGCCTGTCGATCTGCGCGGACGTAAGGTTGCGCAGATTGTTCAGAAAGCCGAAAGTACAGGCTTCCTCGGTATCGTGAAAGACGTAATACACGCCGTCCGAACTGCGCACCGCGTCGATTTCCGCGATATCCGCCCCCTGCGCGAAAGCGCATAGGCAGGATTTTACGGTATTCGGCAGGATGTTGCCGCCGTGCGCGCCGCGATGGCAGGCGACGAGGGTTTTCCCCGATCCGTTCATTTTAATTCGCTCCTTCTTCGATCGTGAAATCGGAAATGTAGATGCTCTCCCCTGCGTTCGCATACCATTCCGCGTTTGCGAAAGAGATCATCAGCCCCTCGAGGGTGGGGTTTTCCACGCCTTCAAACGTCAGGGTGATCGTCGTCCAGCCCGTGCTCTCTTTCGTCGTATTCAAAAGCAATCCGCCCTGATCTGTACCGTACGGGTCTCTGTCCCTACCGAGATTGTTGCCGTTTGCCGTATTGTCCGCGGCGGCGTATGCCAGCGGTTTGCCATCCGCGCCGTTGATTACAAATTTACCGTTTACCGCGGTGGCGCTTCCGCGTTTCTGCGCGCCTTGATAGGAGATGAAAATACCGCCGCTCGTAGCGGTGAATCCTTCCCCGCCGCGGACCTTGAAAGTTACCACGCTGTTTTGCGTGATTTTGAATTCACGGTCGCTCGTGATACGGAAAATCGGCGACGAATAATTGGGATTTTCATACTTCGTACCGCTTACGCCATCCCATTCGCCGACCGTAAGTACAGATTGCTCGAACGGTTTTTTTGCGATGCCGTCCTCCAAAGACACAGCCGAAGAAATGGTGATCTCGTTCCACGAAAGCGTGCCGGAAGTTGCGGTATCCGCGCCGTATGCGTCGATGACGAAGGTCTTTTCCAGCGTTTCGCCGCCGCACGCGACGGTGTAGGTCAGTTCGTAAATGCCGTTCGCCGTGACGGAATAACTGCCCGCCGCGTTCGCCGTGCCGCTCGCAAGCGTTTCTTCTTCGCCGTATCTCGTAACGCGGTACGCCGCGGCGACGGGTTCGCCTTCCGGCAGGTTCACGAAGGCGGCGGGGATGGAAAGCGTGCCCTGCTGCTTATCGTCGAGTGCGAGGGTCGGAAGCGGTTCTTCGCCGCCAAGCGCGATCGCGGGCGTATAGTCCACGTATGCGCCGATGTGTCGGCAGAGGGCTGTTAAATCGCCATCCTTGCCGCCGGCGGCAAGGTCGACGAGGTCGTCGACGAGAACCGTCGTTTTCGTCCACGCGCCGCACGCGCCCGTACGCGTAAACGCGTTGCCGAGCACATCCGTCCCCGTCAGGGAATAATCGTCGCCGGAGTCGGTTACGCCGTAGGTATACACTTCCACCGCGTTTTTATTTTGCGCGGCGG
>CALVUL010000076.1 GCA_944363555.1 uncultured Clostridia bacterium | reverse complement strand
GTATGATGGTAACGTAGACAACGTTTTGAGGAGATACGGCATAAGGATATGAAAAATACGGATATGAAAATCGCGGAAAAGCTGATGAAAGAAGGCGGCGGCGTTTTACGGTTAAAACCTACGTGGGTTCCGAGGAGTTTCTGCCGGCCGGGCAAGAGGATAAAACTTCACCCCGACGATTATTACATATTGGGCGTGGAGCGCGGGGGGATCGACGAGCGGTGGTTTTCTTCCACGACGTGGGCGGAAAACGGCCCCGATACGCCTGAGGACGAAGGGCTGAGTTATGTCGTTTCCGCCGACGGCGCGGAAAGCGTTTTGCTGCGGCAGGCGGTGGAAACGCTGCGGGGGGAACTGATCGGCGGGAATTTATGGAACAAATACCGCAAATGGCCGATGTTTTCTAAATTTTTCGACAATCTGGGGCCGTTGCCGCATCATATTCACCACAGGCAGGCGCATGCGGAACGCGTGGGCGCGGACGGGAAACCGGAAATGTATTTTTTCCGGCGCAGCTCAACAATCACGGCGGAGAGTTCGATTATACCTTTTTCGGTCTGAATCCGGATTGTACGAAGGAAGAAATTCGGGAATGCTTGGAAAACTTTACGAAAGGGGATAACGGGCTGCTCTTTTATTCGCAGGCGTACAAGATCGAACTCGATACGGGGTGGGATGTGCCCCCGGGCGTCCTGCATGCGCCGGCGAGCGTATGCACGTACGAGCCGCAGTTCGCTTCGGACGTGTACGCGATGTATCAATCCGTATTGCTCGGCGGGCATACGGTTTCGGAAGATCTGTTGTGGAAGAATTGTCCCGAAGAAGAAAAGGGAAATTTCGATTATTTGCTGGAAGTGATCGACTGGGAGAAAAACACGGATCCGTATTTTAAGAAGAATCGGTTCATGCGTCCGGTAACGGCGCGGGAAGATCATAGATACAAAGAGGAATGGATCTGTTATAAATGCCCGCTGGTGAGCGCCAAACGGCTGATTGTTTATCCGCGGCAGTCGGTTACGGTCGCGGACGGCGCCGCATACGGCATGATCGTCATACAAGGCAGGGGAAAATTCGGCGTATGGGATATGAAACGCCGGTATCGATCCGCGGTGATCGGGTGCGATTGGGTCGCCGGTTCCGCGGAAGGCATCAACGCCGCGAGCGAATTTGCCGGCGGCGATCTGTACGGGGATCTGTATAACCATTCTTTCACGTGCAAATATTATTACGGCGTTACGAAAAATCAGCCTTTTGAATATATGACGTGCAGGTGCAACAAAAACCTGAGGGAGCATACGATCTTAAAACCGGCAGAAATGCTGGAAACGGAAATTCTGCTGACCTGCGCGCATCACGGGGCGACGCTGCTGATCGACGCGATCGATCCCGTCGGCTCGTTGGACGAACGCGTGTACGAGAGGGCGGGGAAAGTCTTTGCAAAGCAGTTGCCTTACGAAAAGTGGATGGATACGGGGGAACTTTACGCCGAAGTCGGCGTTTATTTTGACAGCCGCACGCAGTTTCCGGACGAAATTTGCGGAACGTATAACAAATTGTGCGCGGTAAACGCGCACAGAACGCTTGCGGAAAATCATATTCCCGTGGCGATTTTGGGAAACGGCAGCGTAAAAAACGCAAAAAAATTAAAATTCGTGATCGCGCCGTTGCTGCGGAAATTTGAAAACGACGAGATACTTTTTATTACGGAATATATCAAGGAGGGCGGGGTGCTGTATCTGTCGGGAAGTTCCGATCCGCGTTTGATCGAAACGTTCTTCGGCGGGGTTATCGAAAATTACACGTTCGGGGACAGCGAATACGCGCACACGGAAAAAGGCTTTCGGGAAGTGCAGGCGTATATCGCGCCGGAAAAGAGTTTTTCCCGTATTTTCGGGGAATTTAACGCGCAATATCCGATGTCGATAACTTATAAACTGCCGATCATGAAGGGCGGCAAAGGAAAAGTAAAAGCAAAGATCGTGTTGCCGTTGAGCGATCCCGACGACAATATGCATTATTCTTCCATTCATTCCAATCCGCCGTGGCGGGCAACGGAATATCCCGCCGTCACGGAAACCCGTTACGGAAAGGGGAAAGTCGTCTGGAGCGCCGCGGCGATAGAAAACGAGGAAAGAAGCAATTTCAAAGAGGTGTTTATTCGTTTATTGAAACGCTACGCGGGGAAATCCCTTTTTAAGATCGAGGGCAGCAAAGAAATCGAATGCGTTATCTTTGAATCGGGGCGCGAATATCTGGTTTCTTTTATCGATCTGCGAAAAGAGAGATACAGCTGTAAAAAAATCAGGTTTTCTTTTTCGGACGGCAGAAAATTCATCGCGAAAACCTGTTTCGGAAAAATCGTGAAACCGGCGTGTAAAAACGATCGATATTTTATGCAGCTCGATATAAACGGTTTCGAGATGTATAAAATCAGACAAGCGGATATCCGCTGATTAGGTACGGAGCAGCGATCGCGATTTTTGTTGCCGGCGGAACGAAATAAAGATCGCAGCAGAAGATCTGAAGATCGATTTTGAGCGGATCAAGGCTTTCGGGTTCAGGTTTCAAAAGTATTCCGAGACCAAAGAGATTCAGATTTATTATCTGGAAGGGCTGAAGATGGTAAAAAAACGAAAAGGAGAAAATAAGAAATCTCGGAAAGGATCGCTGTAAGATAAGGAAAATATACGCGGTAAAAAAGTTCTATAATAAAAAAATAAAATCCGACTGCCGATTTGCAGTCGGATTTTATTTGTAACGGTTTATAATGCTTTCTGCCGTATATCCCTGACATGGGAAAGGATGCCGGCGATCGTTTCGGGCATAAACGTATCTCCGATGCGGACTTTACGGAAAAGTTTATATGGAAACCGCATTGCCTTCCATATGCATTTTCTCCGCCGACGCGTGAAGACAGAGCGATTGAAACACGCGTTTGCGTTGTGCCGGCGAACGAGGGGCGTGCGCGGAAAATAAAAACGGATGACGATTGCGCGAATAAAATTCCTTCGGAGAAAGAAACTAATGTCGTATGAAGATCAAAAAGGAACTCAAAAAGAGCGAAAAGGCGCTTGCGAAACTGCTTTCTTCCGACGATATGAAGACGCTTTGCTTCCCCGTCGCGGGGAAGGAGGTGATGCTCGTTTTTCTCGACGGACTGACCGATAAACAGGCGATCGGGCGGCAGATCATGCTGCCCGTGAAAACGCTTGAAGAGGTCAGCCTCGAAAGTCTGGAAGGCTGCATCCTCGAACCGGAACTGAAACGGCTTTCCACCTACGAAGAGATCCGGCAGGAAGTGCTTTTGGGGCACACCGTGGTGCTGGCGGAAGGGCTTGACGGCGCCGTATCCGCCGCGGCGAAAAAATTCGAGGTGCGTTCGGTGGCGGAGCCGCCCACCGCCACCGTTCTGCAGGGACCGCGCGAAGGGTTCGTGGAAAGCATTCAGACCAACATCGGCATGATGCGCCGCCGCCTGAAAACGGAGGATCTGAAATTCGAACAGTTTAACGTAGGCAAATATTCTTCCACGGCGGTGTGCGTGTGCTATATAGACGGCGTGGTCGGGAAGGGACTGAAAGAAAAGATCGTCAAAAAGATCAAGGAAATCGATATCGACGCCGTTTTAGACAGTTCGTACGTCGCCCGTTTTCTGGCGGAGCACAACACGTCGCTTTTCAAACAGTTCGGTTCGACGGAAAAGCCGGATATTTTCGCCGCGAAGATCTTGGAAGGGCGCGTGGGGGTGCTGGTGGACGGATCGCCCATCGCCATCACCGCGCCGTACGTCATTTTGGAAGATTTTCAGAGCGCGGAAGATTACTACGTGTCCCGTTACCGCGCGTCCCTCGGCAGGATCATCCGGCTGATTTCCATTATCATCTCCCTGCTTGCGCCCTCGATGTTCGTGGCGGCACAGCTTTTCCATCTGCAGATCATTCCGCTCGCCTTTCTGCTGACCATCGTCAACAGCATCAAGGGCATCCCGCTGTCGCCGAGTTTTGAAATGTTCTTTACCCTGCTCATCTTCGAGGTGCTCAACGAGGCGAGCGTGCGCATGCCGAAATACGTGGGGATGGTGGTCTCCATCGTCGGCGGGCTGGTGCTGGGGGAAACGGCGGTTACTGCGGGCATCATCTCCGCGCCCGCGCTGATGATCATCGCCCTTTCGGGGATATGCCTGTACACCACGCCGGAACTCGAACGGCAGTTTTCCGTCGTCCGCGTGATCTTCCTTATGGTCGCGGGGGCGTTCGGGATGTACGCGCTGCTTTTGGCGATCTCGGCGTTTTTCATTTATCTTTGCGCTTTTGAAAATTACGGAACGCCGCTTCTGGCGCCCTACGCGCCCATGGTGCCGAAGGATCTCAAAGACGGGTTCATCCGCAAAAATCAGGGGGACGAGGTGCTGCGCCCCGTCACTTTCAAAAGCCCGAACAAGGTGCGCATGCGCCTGAGAAAGGAGAAAAAAGGCAATGGACAATAACGACAACAATCATTTCAGAATACGCAACGTATGCCTGTTTTTCATCGCGTTTCTGCCGGCGACGAAGATCTTTTTGCTGCCGCACGTTTTGGCGCGGGCGGCGGGCGCGGATATGTGGATCTCCGCCGCCGTCAACGTGGTTCTCGACGCGATCACGCTTTTTTCCGCGTTCGTCTTGTGGAAGAGATACGGGGGAAAGGATTATTACGAGATCCTGACGCTCAACATCGGCAAAATCGGCGCGAACATCGTTTACGCCGCCTACTTTTTCTATTTTTTCTTCAAGGCGTTCACGCTGGTGAACGAGCAGAAACTCTATGTGGAACGCACCCTCTATGAAAATACCGCGAATTTTTTCACCTTTCTGCCGTTTTTCGTCTTTTGCGCTTACCTCGCCTCGAAAAAGATCTTCGTGCTGGGGCGGCTTGCGGACATCATGTTTCTCTGTACGGCAATCGGGCTGATCATCCTCTACGCCCTCGCCTTTTCCAACACCGATTTCACCGCCGTGCTGCCCGTCGGCGCAAGCGGCGCGGGGCGGATCCTGAAAGGCTCGTTTTCCGCGCTGAACTGGTTCGGGGACGGCGTGTATCTCTTCTTTCTGATGGGCAGCGTGCCGCCGGAAAAGCGCGCGCTCGGAAAACTGCTGCCATCCTATTTCGCGGCGGGGCTGTTTCCCGTGCTCTGCATGCTGATGTTTTACGGGATCTTTTCCTCCGTCGCGGTGCGGCAGGAATTTGCGATGACGGAGATCGCCAAATACAGCGTGGCGATCAACAACATCGGGCGGTTCGATTACGTCGCCATTTTCGCGCTGCTGTTCACGGGGGCGGCGGCGATGTCCCTGCCGCTGTATTTCGCCACGGAATGCGTTTTGAAGATCGCGGGGATCGAAAAGCGGGCGTATGTCGCCGCGGCGGTGAGTGCGGCGATGTTCGCGCTGGTAACGCTGCTGCGGGAGCATTACGCCACGGCGCTCGATATCACCGTCGGCGCGACGGCGGCGTTTTATCTGGCGATGGGCAACGTCGTGCCGCTGCTGTCGCTGTTTTTGAAAAGGGGGGCGAAACATGCGGAAGAAAACGGGCGTTAAGGCGATATTTTTGGGGATGCTGTTCTGCGCGCTGCTGTATTTTTCCAACAATTTCGGGCTGATCGACATCGAAAAGACCGCCATCATCACGGCGGTGGGGATCGATCTTTCCGAAAAAGATCCCGAAGAATACGAGGTAACGGTGCAGATCGCTATTCCGCAGGCGAGCGCGACTTCGCAGGATAACGAAAAGGCGGTGCTTTCCGCCGAGGGCGCCACGGTGAGCGAGGCGTTGCACCAGATCGGCGACATCACCGGCTGGTATCCGAATTTAAGTTTTTGCAACCTCATCGTTTTGGGGGAGGAGATGCTCGCGGTGGATGCGAACGTGTGTCTCGATTACTTTGCAAAGACGTTGAAGATCCAGTATTCCGCATGCGTTGCGGCGTGCGAGGGGAAGGCGAAAGAACTGCTTGACGCGATCACCCCGCTCGACAATATCTCCTCTTTCGCCATCCAGAAGATCCTTTTGAAAAACCCCGGGATGACGAGCGACGTCGCCACGGTGAACATCAAAAATTTCTCCGTGGGGTATTATTCGCCGTCGTCTTCCGCCTATATGCCGTATATCCGCGCCGTACCCGCGGGGCGCGCGGACGGGCAGAGCGGGGAAACGGGCGGCGGACAGAGCGGCGCGCAAGGCGGCGGGGAGGAGGAAAAGGTTTTCGACGCATCTTTTACCGCGCTTTTCAAAGACGGTTTTTTCGTGGGGATGCTGGACGATCACGAAACGAAGACCTTCAATCTGCTCAAAGAATCGGTCAAGGAAAACTTCCTGATCGTGGACGATGTGGAGATCGACGGGATGAAGACGGATTATCTGCTCAACGTAACGCACAATCGCTGCAAGATGAAACTCGCGGTGGAAAACGGCGCGCCCGTGCTCCGCGTGGACGCGCGCATCTTCGCGCGGGTGGAGGACCGTTCCACTTACGAAAAGCGCGAGGGACTGCAAAGCAACGCGCTGATGCCGGAGGCTGTGGCGCGGAAAGCGGAAGAAAATTTCGTGAAATATCTTTCTTCCATCGTGAAAAAGAGCAGGGAAAGCGGCTGCGACGTTCTGGAACTCGACAACAAACTCTACCGGTTCAACAACGCCGATTACGCCGCCCTCCGCGAAGACCTTTACGAGCGTTTGCAGCTCGACGTGCGCGTTTCGTTCACGGGGGCGAAATGAGCGGGGCGAACGCGAAAAAAGAAAACGGGGCGCGCCGCGCCCCGTTTTTCAGATTACCCAGTCGCCGTTCTGCAGAAGGGGAATGCGTTCCCCCGCCTTCGTGACGCCCGTAACGTTTAAATCCTTTGTGCCGATCATGAAATCCGTATGCACGGAAGAATCGTTCGCGCCGCGTTCGGCAAGTTGCGCGTCGCTCATCTCGCCGCCGCCGCGCAGGGTGGTGGGGTAGGCTTTGCCCAGCGCGAGGTGGCAGCTGGCGTTTTCGTCGAACAGCGTGTTGAAGAACAGCAGTCCGCTTTCGGCGACGGGGGAATTTTTGCCGATGAGCGCCACTTCGCCGAGGCGTTTCGCGCCCTCGTCCGTGCCGAGGATGCCGGCGAGCGCCTTTTCGCCCTTGCCGGCGGAAAAGGCAACGACTTCGCCGTCCTTGAATTCCAGCGTGAAATCGTCGATGACGTTGCCGTCCTCCGCGAGGGGTAGCGCGTTTTTCACTAAGCCGTGCACGTTACGGCTGTGGGGGGCGGTGAACACCTCCTCCGTCGGCATGTTGGCGATGAATTTCACACCGTCGCGCGCGGTTTCTTCGGCGGCGAGCCATTCGTGCCCGTCGGCGAGCCCCACCGTCAGATCGGTCCCGTTCGCGGCGGAAAAATGCAGGGCGGCGAAATCGCGTTCGTTTAAAAAACGCGCCCGCGTGTTCAGCGCGTCGATGTGCTTTCTCCACGCCCCTTCGGGGTCGGGCTCGTCGAGCCGCACGGTCTTTTTTATGGCGTTCCAAAGTTCCTCTTCCGGCGCGGGGGAATCGGGGAAAAGCCGTTTCGCCCACGCCGCGGCGGGGATCGCCGCCACGCACCAGCGGATATGATTGCCCATCACCGCGGATTGAAATTTTCTGAACGCCGCCGCCCGCGCTTTGGAAACGGCGGCGATCTTTTCCTCGTCGAGCCCTTTCAGGGCGTCGGGGTCGTCCGCGACGAGGGAAACGTACGCCGCGCCCTTTTTCACGATCTCCTCCTTTGCGAGCACGGCGGAAGGGAAGATCTCCGTCAGCGCGTTCGTTTCGGCGTGTTCGTAAGCGAGGCGGTCGAGTTTTTCGTCGTTATAGAGGATCTTCGCGTACGCCGCGCCGAGTTCGTACGCTTTTTCGGCGAAGATCCTGCCGATATCGGCTTTCTCCGCGGGGCAGTTGAAAAAAACATACTGCCCTTTTTGCAGGTTTGCGCCGATTTTCAGAACGAGTTCCGCATATTTTCGCATTTCTTTTTCTTTCATTGCATAAACTCCCTTTTTCAGCGGTATAATCGAATTGCCGCAGTCGATACGCTAATATTATACGTTATGAAGAGAAAATAGTCAAGAAATCGAAAATTGCATATTGACACGGCGGCAAATCGATGTTACAATAAAAGAAAAAATCGTAAAAGGAGGAATCGTATGCAAAATCCCGTCGTCAGCATCAGAATGAAAAACGGGAAGGTCATCAAGATCGAATTGTATCCGGACGTCGCCCCCAATACCGTGAATAACTTTATCTATCTCGTAAAGCGGGGGTTTTACGACGATCTCACGTTCCACAGGGTGATCCGCGGGTTCATGATCCAAGGCGGGGATCCCAACGGCACGGGAACGGGAGGCCCGCGCTATCGCATCAAAGGCGAATTTTCCGCCAACGGCGTGAAGAACGATCTCAAACACACCCGCGGCGTCGTCAGCATGGCGCGTTCGCGGCATCCCGACAGCGCCGGCAGCCAGTTCTTCATCATGCACGGGGACGCCCCGCATCTCGACGGGCAGTACGCCGCCTTCGGGAAAGTGATCGAGGGGATGGACGCGGTGGACGAGATCGCCTCCGGCTACGTCGATTACGAGGACCGCCCGCAGGAAGAGCAGGTGATGAAAAAGGTTACCGTGGAAACTTTCGGCACGGAGTATCCCGAACCGGAAAAACTGTAAACGAACGGGGGGCGCCGCGGCGCCCCTTTTTGCCGCTGCGGCGGCAGGGAAGATAGTCGGCGGTTGCGCGCGGATAATGGCGATTTTAAATTGACAAACACGCGCGCGCGCGGTATAATACTACTTATGGAAAAAACCGATATTACGACGGCGCGCAAAAGCCTGAAATCGATGACGATCAAGGAATTGAAGGCCTATGCGGCGGAAATACGGGACAAGATCATTCAAAACGCCTACAACAACGGCGGACATCTCGCGTCCAATCTGGGCGTGGTGGAACTGACCCTCGCGCTGCATTACGTTTTCGATATTCCGAAAGACAAACTGATTTTCGACGTCGGGCATCAGTGCTATACCCATAAACTGCTCACGGGCAGGGAAGAACGTTTTTCCACGATGAGGAAGGGCGGGGGGATCTCCGGTTTTCCCAGCAGGGAGGAAAGCGAGGCTGACGCGTTTATCGCGGGGCACGCCGGCACGGCGATCGCCGCGGGGCTGGGCTACTGCGCCGCCCGCGACAGGCTGGGGGAGGATTACGAGGTCGTTTCCGTGGTGGGGGACGGCGCGCTGATGAACGGGCTGAGTCTGGAAGCGCTCGTTTCCTCGGCGGAAAAACCGAAAAATTTTATCGTCGTGCTCAACGACAACGGGATGTCCATCTCCAAAAACACCAGCGGCCTGTACGCGATGCTTTCCCACATGACGGTGGGCGGCGGGTACGAGAAATTCAAACGCGCCATCAAGAAAGTGTTCGGCGATTCCTTCGTAACGCGGGGGCTGATCGCGGTGCGCAATTTTCTCAAACGCATTTTGAGCCATCATACTTACCTCGATTACATCGGGCTGAAATACGTCGGCGCGGTGGACGGGCACGATCTGAAAAAACTCATCGCCACCCTCGTACGGGTAAAGCGCACGGAGCAGCCCGTGCTGCTGCACGTTACCACCAAGAAGGGAAAAGGCTACAAGAACGCGGAAGAGGAGGCGGAGCGGTTCCACGGCGTTTCCAAGAATTTCGAGGACAGCGTGAACGCCTATTCCTCGGCGCTGGGGGAGGAACTCGCCGCCGCCGCGGACGAGGACGAGAGGATCTTCGCCATCACCGCCGCCATGAAATACGGCACGGGGCTGAAAATTTTCGAGGATAAGCACAAGGACAGGTTTGCCGACGTGGGGATCTGCGAGGAATACGCGGCGACCTTCGCCGCGGGGCTCGCCGTGGCGGGGCTGAAACCCGTGGCTGCGGTGTATTCCACGTTCCTGCAGCGCGCGTATGACGAGATCCTGCACGACGTGTGCCTGCAAAACCTCGGCGTGGTGTTCTGTCTCGACAGGGCGGGCGCGGTGGGCGCGGACGGCTGCACCCATCAGGGGCTGTACGATCTGAGTTATCTTTGCACGATGCCGAACATGTCGGTATACGCCCCGCGGAACACCGAGGAATTAAGGAAACTGCTGCGCTTCGCGCTGCAAAAGAACGCCCCCGCGGCGATCCGCTATCCCAGCGGATACGAGGAATGCAACGTCGCCGGCGACAAAAACGCGCCGCCGGAAAAGTGGGAATATCTCACGCCGAAGGGGGAAATATACGTGCTGGCGGTGGGGCCGCGTATGCTCAATCGGGCGCTGCAGGCGGCGGCAAAGAACAAAAAACTGTGCGTCGTCAACGCGCGGAGCGTGCGCCCGCTGGACACGGCGCTTTTGGACGAGATCGCCGAAAAGCCCGTCGTTACGATGGAAGAAAACGTTTTAAGCGGCGGGTTCGGCGAACAGGTGCTCGGCTATTACGCGGCGCGGGGCGTGCGCGCCCGCGTGCGGAACATGGCGTTCGCCACCGGCGCGGTCAGGCACGCGAGCGTGGAAGAACAATTGGAAAACAACTGCCTGACGGCGGAACGGCTGCTGGAGATCGCCGCGGAATTCGAACGGGCGGGGGTGGAGTCTTGAAGAGGATCATTGCCGTCGGCGGCGGCGAACTGAAGAGCAAAACGACGCTGAAAATCGACGAATATATCGCCGCGCTGGCGAAGGAGCGCGCGGGCGGCAGGCGGGCTTACGGGCTGTTTCTGGGCACGGCGAGCCACGATTCCCTGCCGTATTTCAATTCCTTCCGCAAGATCTACACATCGGTTTTCGACATCAAGGCGGATGTCGCCCTGTCGGTGTACGGGGAAATGGACCGCGCCCACATCGAAGAAAAGTTCGAAAAGGCGGATCTGATCTACGTGGGCGGGGGCGATACGCTGTTTATGCTGAAAAACTGGCGGGAAAAGGGGCTTTTGCCCCTCATTTTGTCGGCGTACGAACGCGGGGTGATTCTGGCGGGGGTGTCCGCCGGCGCGATCTGCTGGTTCGAGGACATGTACACCGACAGCGACATCATGAACGGCGGCGCGGAATACAGGTTCGAAAAGGGGCTGGGGCTGCTCGGCGGGCTGATGACCCCGCACTACAACGAGAGAATGGAAGAATTCGACGGCAGATTTTCCCGCTCTTCCTTTTTGAACGCTTACGCCGTGGAGGACAACGCCGCGCTGCTCTTTGCGGACGGCAAGCCGGTAAAGAGCCTCGGCACGGGCGGCGCTTATTTGCTGCAAAAGACGGCGGCGGGCGTGGAGAAGGTGCGTTTATGACGGGCGATTACAGGGAGATGGAAAACATTCTTTCCTCCCTTGACGGGAGAAAGACGCTGCTTTTGCACAGCTGCTGCGCGCCGTGTTCCACCCACGCCGTCAAATTTTTGCGGGAATATTTCGACGTTACGGTGTTTTATTTCAATCCCAACATCTATCCGGACGCGGAGTATTTTAAGCGCCTCGGCGAACAGAAAAAACTGTGCGCGCTTTGGGATATTCCCGTCGTCGAAGGGGAGTACGCCCCTTCGCGCTTTTACGCCGCCGTGCGGGGTCTGGAAGGGGAAAGGGAAGGCGGCGCGCGCTGCGATATATGCTGCGCGTTCCGTCTGGAAGAAACGGCGAAACGGGCGGCGGGCTTCGATTATTTCGGCACGACGCTCACGGTGTCTCCCTTGAAAAACGCCGCCGCGATCAATCGGGCGGGCAGGGCGCTGGCGGAAAAATACAAGGTGAAATACCTCGTCGCCGATCTGAAAAAAAAGGACGGCTATCTCGATTCCGTGCGCACGAGCAAGGCGCTGGGGCTGTATCGGCAGCATTACTGCGGCTGCGCCTTTTCGCTGCCCGCGGAGGAAAGATAAAAAGCGGTGTTTTTTCGGCGGCGCGCCGCGAAAGCCGGAAAAACAAAACGCGCGCCGCAGGCGGTTCCGCCTGCGGCGCGCGTTTTGTTATGATGACACGTTAAGGATAAAATTTGCCGCGGGATGCGGCGGGGGAAAGTTTACGCTTTTTTCCCGCCGTCGTTGATATAGAGGATGCCGAGGGTATGCGGCCCGCAGTGCGTGGCGATGGTGCCGCCGGCTTTCGTTTCTATGATGCGTTCGAACCCCGCGTTTTTCAGGGCGTTTTTCGCCGCGTCCGCCATTTCCTTGGTGGCGGAAGTGTAGGTTACGAACCCGATGCTCTTGTCGGGGTCGTGGTATTCCGCAAGCGTGTCCGCACAGTATTTTTCCACAACCTGTTCCATTTTCCCCTTGTATTTTTTGTGGGAGGACAGGGTGCCGTCCCCGTCGGTGCGCATGGCGATGCTGGGGCGGATCTTCAGAAGGTTCGCGCCGAGGCGGGCGAGAGAGGAACACCTGCCGCCTTTGTAGAGATAATCGAGGGTCTCCACGACGAAACTCACCTGCACGTAGGGCACGCGGGCGGAAACCGCTTCGTAGATCTTTTCGGCGGGAAGCCCTTCATCCGCCAGTTTTTTCGCATAGAGGACCAGAAGGGCGATGCCGGTGGAAAGCGCCTTGCTGTCCACCACATAGCAGTTCTTTACGTTTTTCGCGGCGTTGATCGCGTTCTGCGTGGAAGAGGTCAGCCCGCTCGACAAACTGATGTGCACCACCGCGTCGTAATCCTTTTTCAGGCTTTCGAAATATTCCGTGTAGCGGAATTCGTTGATGGCGGAAGTTTTCGGCAGCGTGCCGGTTTTTTCCACGTAAGCGAACATCTCCTCCGTGCTCAGTTGTCCGTCGAGAAAGGTCTTGTCCCCGAGCAGGATCTCGTAGGGCAGGATGTGAATGTCGTTTTCTTCGATGAGTTCTTTCGGCAGATCCAGCGTGGATTCCGCGGAAACGGCGATCTTCATGTTTTTTCCCCTTTGGTTTTTTCTTAAATTCATTGTAACATATTTCTATGACAATTTCAATCAAAATTTTTCTTTTTTTCGTTAAATTACGGTAAAATTTTTCCGACAACGCTTGCAAAGAACGGGGGAAATAGTGTATGATAGAACTGTTAAAGTTTCAGGAGATGAAAATATGGAAAAATTAGACGGCGTCGTGCGGGAAAAATACGTCGGGTTCGACGAGTTCGCCGCACACGAAAATCAGGTGATCGCGATCGCGGGCTATATCCACAGGATCCGCGAAATGACGGGCTTTTCCTTCGTCATCCTCCGCACCGCGCGCGACGTGGTGCAGTGCATTTACGCGCCGGAATTTTCCGATTACAGATGGGATGACTCCATTACGGAAAATACCTGCGTGAAGGTTACGGGCAAGGTCGTCGCCAGTACGGACGCCAAGGGGAACAAGCGTTACGAAGTGCAGATCCACAACGTGGAGGTGCTTTCCCGCCCCAAGGAACTTTCGCCCATCGTCATCAACAAAAAACAACTCGACAACGTGCCTCTCGACACCAATCTGAACATGCGCCCGCTCACGCTGCGCAACCCCAAAGAGCGCGCGATCTTCAAGTTGCAGGAAGGCATTGCCCGCGGGTTCAGGGAGTTCCTTACCGCCGAGGCGTTTACGGAAGTGCATACCCCGAAAATCGTGTTCGCCGGCGCGGAGGGCGGCGCGAACATCTTCAAACTCGATTATTTCGGCAAACAGGTGTATCTGACCCAGAGCCCGCAGTTTTACAAGCAGGCGCTCGTCGGCGTGTACGAACGCGTGTTCGAGATCGGGCCGGTGTTCCGCGCGGAGCATCACGATACTTCCCGCCACCTCAACGAATATATCTCCATGGATTTCGAGATGGGGTATATCGACAGTTTTTACGACGTCATGAACATGGAAACGGGCGCGCTGAAATACATCCTCGCGCTCTTAAAAAGGGAATACGCCAAAGAACTCGATCTGCTGCAGGTGAAGATGCCGGAAATTACGGAGATCCCCGTCATCAGGTTTAAGGACGCGAAGGATATCATCGTCGGCAAATACAAAAAGAAGATCACGGATTTCAACGATTTCGAGCCGGAAGAGGAACAACTGATGTGCAGATACGCGCAGGAAAATTTCGGCAGCGATTTCATTTTCGTTACGCATTATCCTTCCAAAAAACGCCCGTTCTACGCGATGGACGATCCGGAAGATCCCGAATATACGCTCAGTTTCGACCTTTTGTTCCGCGGTATGGAGATCACCACGGGCGGGCAGCGCATCCACGATTACGACATGCAGGTGGAAAAGATGCGTTCGCGCGGCATGAAGGTGGAGGATTTCGAAAGTTATTTGATGTTCCACAAATACGGCGCGCCCCCGCACGGCGGGCTGGGGCTGGGGCTGGAGCGGCTGACGATGAATCTGCTCGGTTTCAAGAACGTGCGCTATACGTCGATGTTCCCGCGGGATATTAACCGCGTTACGCCGTAAAGCGTATCGTTTCGGGAAAAAGAAAAACAATAAAAAGAGGGCGCGCCCTCTTTTGCGCATTCCGCGCAAAAGAAACTCTGACGGCGTGCCGAAGGGGAAGTTATGAGAAAAATTCCGGTTGTTTTATTGAGCGCGGTTTGCGCGCTGGCGCTCGCTTTCGCCGCCTGCGCGGAGAGGGAGAAGATTACCGTTACCTTCGACGGGAACGGCGGCGTTACGGCGGAGAACAAGACTTCCGTAACCATCGAGATCGATCCGGAAAAGGAGTGGCAGCCGCCCACGTTTTCGCGGGAAGGTTACGTCTTCGTCGGTTGGGACACCGAGTTGGAGGAGATCGGCGAATCCTGCACGGTAACGGCGATCTGGGCGCCGGAAACTTCGGTGCGCAATAAAATCGTTTTCGATTCCGCCGGCGGTTCCGTATATCAGGGAAGCGAGATTTATCTGCACGTCGGCGCAGAGATCCCCGCCCTCTACACGCCAACCCGCGGGAACGATAAGTTTCTCGGTTGGTATATCGGCGAAACGCCCGTAAAGGCGGGAGAGATCTGGCAGGAACAGGATACCGTGGAGATCACGCTGACGGCGAAATGGAGCAAAGCGACGCGCGTCGTTTTCGATTCGGACGGCGGAACGGAATGCGCGGGGATCACGCTGTACGACGGCGAGGAGATCCCCGCTCTGCCGCAGCCGACAAAGGGGTACGGCAGCGAGGCCGCGGGCGATAACGATTATCGTTTCAAAGGCTGGTATTATAACGGCGCGAAGGTGGAAGAAGGCGCGCTCTGGCAGGCGCCGGAAGAGGAAGAAGTTACGTTTACGGCAAAGTGGCAGAGCATGTGGTCTGGCAACTATTAAAACGGAGAAAAGAACAAGATAAAAAGCGCGCCGCGGCGGATAAGCCGCGGCGCGTAATTTGTTTTTCAGAAAATGTTGGATAGGGACAATCGGTAGGCTGTGGGAATCTGCAGGCATAATTCCCTTAAAACGTCTATTTTGGAAAGGGCGTCCTCGTATTTTCCGTAAGAGACGAGCGAAAGCGTTTCCGCCAGCCAGAGTTCCATTTCCTTGATGTCGTTATGGGGGATAAAGGCGTGCAGCACTTCCTTTTTTCTGCGCCAGTTTTCCTGTACGGCGGCAACGTCCTGCCGGTTGGCGGTATGATCGCGCGTCTTTTCGTAAAGACAGTCCACGGCGGCGGTAAATTCCGCAAACTGGCTGTCGATGAACCGATGTTCGTACACCGCTCCGCCGACGATAAGGGCGAGGCAGATGAGGACGGAAACGACGCTCTTTACCATTCCGCCCCCTCCGGCAGCGGCGCGCTGCAGATTTCGTAGCGTTTGTTTTTCCGCTGGAAATAGATCCTGCCCGTATTGTCCACCGTCATCACGGAAACGTCTTTGAGCGCGGCGTTCCGCCGGCGCAGAAATTCCGCGACGAAGTTCCCGCCGATCCCCGTTTTTTCGATGCCGGATTTGTTGAGTTTTCCGTCGCTGACGAGCAGCACGGCAAGCGCCGAACGGCGGGGTTTATCCGCCTTTTCCAGCGCGGAAAGGTTTCCGTTCGCCTCGAAGATGGCGTAATCGAGGTCGTCCAAGGAAAAATATCCCTGCGAGCGCATCGATTCGAGCAGATCCTCCACGCCGAGGTTGTTCTTTTTCAGTTCCTTCATATTGACGCCGTTTTTGTTGAGCACCACGCTGGGCTTTCCGGAAATCACGCGTTTGGCGAAGGCGCCGCAGTTTTCCAGAAGAAAGATGAGCTGGTGCAGCAGAAACAGCGTTAAAATCGCCACGATGCCGTACACGAGGGGGATGGATACGTCCGCCATGGGGATGCACGCGAGATCGGCTACGATCAGCGTGATGACGAATTCGAAGGGCTGCATTTCCCCGATCTGCCTTTTTCCCATCAGCCGCATCACCGCCATCAGCGTGAGGAAGATCGCCGCCGTTCGGATAAAGATGATGATCATGTTTTTATTATGCGCGGCGGGGAAAAAAGTATGAATACCGATTGACAAACGGCGGAAAATTTAGTAAGATAGACATTGCAGAGTAGCAAAAACGCGTTAAGTGTTGCAAAATGGGATGTTGTTTGCAAACGAAAGCGAAAGCTGCGGTGTTTTTGCGCGTCCGTTGCAAACGGCTGTTTTCAAAGCAGCCTTTTTTTCGGACCTCTCCAAAAAATTTTACGGGAGGTTTTTTTATGCAAAATGCCGAAATGGCAACGTGGAAGAGGTTTTTCTTTTCCGAACTGCTGCTGTCGAAATCCGTCAGCCAGAGGATCGCCTATGTCGCGGTGGCGGCGGCGCTGTCCGTCGTGTCGAACATGTTTTTGGAATTCAAGTTCTTCGACGTGCAGTTTTCCGTAACCATCGTCGTCTCCGCCGTCGTGGGGATCCTGCTGGGGCCGGCGGGCGGCTTTGCCGCCTGTTACGTGGGCGATCTCGCGGGGTATCTTTACAACTCGTGGGGGATGATGTATATGCCGTGGGTGGGGCTTTCCACGGCGATGCTGGCGTTTATCGGCGGCGGCATCATGAACATCCGCTTTTCCTTTAAAGGTTCGCTTTACGTAAAACTCGCTCTCGTGTGCGCCGTGTCCCTCCTCGTGTGCACGGTGGGCATCAACAGCACGGGCTTTTACTTTTACAACAGGGCGATGGGCTTTTCGGACGCCGTCATCGATTACGTTTCCGAACGTTTCGGCGCGGAAGTCGGGTATTTCGGCTATCTGGCGTACCGTTTGTTTTTCAAGGGGCAGATCTACAACAACATCGCCAATTACGCGCTGCTGTTCGCCGTCGTGCCGCTGCTTACCGCCGTCAGACCGCTGAAGATCGATCTGAAATGATCACCGCGCCGCGCCCTTTCCGCGTTTTTTGAAACGCGGCAGTTTAACGGGCGGCAGATCGACGAGCCCGAACACCGCGAAAAGAAGCACTTCGAAGGCGGTCATCGCCACGCCGACCAGAAGGAGGGAAAAGAGGTTCCCCAAATAGCCGAGGAGCAGATTTTTCAACATAAACCCCGCCAAGGAAGTGGGGATCACAAAGAGGATGCCGAGTAAAACGAATTTCAGATAATTCGCTTTTACGCGGCATTTTTTATGGATCAGCCTGAGGTTCAGCGCCGCCGTCAGCACGAATACCGCGGCGAAACCCGCGATCAGCGCGTGTGCGCGGAGGACGGCGGGCAGGGGGCATGTCCCCGCCAACATGAAAACCGCGCCGACGAGAAAAGACGCGCGCGCGCGCACTGGCATGCCCGTGGCATTGAGCAGGGACGCCGTC
>CALVUL010000075.1 GCA_944363555.1 uncultured Clostridia bacterium | reverse complement strand
AGGACTCCACGGCGCTGTGCCGCTCTATCGGGGAAAAGAACGACGGGAACACCTGTCTGCACCCCAAGCCCGGCGTTTGGCGCGCCGGCGTGGAGAAGGCGGAAAGCGAGATCGTGCGCCTGAACGGGGAGATCGCCGCCGCCGTACGCGAAAACGAGAAGGCGAAAGAAGAGAACGCGAACAAGGAAGAGATCATCGAACAACTCAAGCGGGACGCGGAAAAAGTGGCGCTTTCCGAAGAGGAACAAAAATACGTGGGCTCCCTGCGCGAGCGCATCGCCGGCGTGGAGGAGAGCAAGAACGTCCTCCGCGAAAATCAGGCGAAGGCGGATGAAAGGAAGGCGCAGCTTTTAGACGAACTTTCCGCCCTCGCGGACAAACGGCACGTACAGGAACTGGCGCTTACCAAGATCGATACCGATATCGAATATTACGGGCAGCGCATTTCGGAAGAATACGGCGAAACGTATGAAAGTTCCCTCCGCTACCGCGAAGAAAATTACGACGCGCGGGAAGGCGAACAGGAGATCGTCCGCTTAAAACGCAGGATCAATTCCCTCGGCGCGGTCAACCCCAACGCCATCGACGATTACGCGCAGGTCAAAGAGCGTTACGACGAGATGAACGTGCAGCGCGAGGACCTCACGAAGGCTGAGGCGGATATCGTAAAGGCGATCGACACGCTGAAAAAGGAAATGCTTTCGCAGTTCAACGCGGGCTTTACGAAGATCAACGAAAACTTCATGCGCATTTTCAAAGAACTCTTCGGCGGCGGGCGCGCGATGCTGGAACTCGATTACGAGGGCGTGGAGGATCCCCTCGACGCCGGCGTGAACATCATCGCCGAACCGCCCGGGAAGAAACTGCAGAAACTTTCGCTGCTGTCGGGCGGCGAACAGGCGCTTACGGCGATCGCCATCCTGTTTTCCATCCTGCGGCTCCGCCCGATGCCGTTCTGCGTGCTCGACGAGATCGAAGCCGCGCTCGACGAGGCGAACGTCGATCGTTTCGCGCGGTATCTGAAAAAGTTTTCCGACGACACGCAGTTCATCGTCATCACCCACAGAAAGCCGACGATGGAACTTGCCGACGCGCTGTTCGGCGTGACGATGCAGGAAAAGGGCGTTTCCAAACTGGTATCGGTCAAACTGAGCGATATCGAGGACGTGGAGGCGATGTAATAAGAGGAAGGTATGGGGCTGTTTTCCAAATTAAAAGAAGCGCTGAAAAAGACGAAAAATTCTTTGGCGGCGAAATTGACCGATCTGTTTTCCAGAAACAAACTGGGGGACGAATTTTACGAAGATCTCGAAGAGATCCTGATCTCTTCCGACGTGAGCGTGCTCACGGCGGAGGAAATCGTGGAGGAGATCAAAGAGCGCGCCATCGGGGAAAAGTGCCGCGACAAGGAATACGTGATCTCTTTGCTGAAAGAGGCGCTGTACGATAAACTCACGGCAGCCGAACCGCTGGAGATCGAAACGCCGGCCGTTCTGATGGTCGTGGGCGTCAACGGCGTGGGCAAGACCACCACCATCGGCAAACTGGCGAACCTTTTCGTCAAGGACGATTTCACCGTAACCGTAGCCGCGGCGGATACGTTCCGCGCGGCGGCGAGCGAACAGCTTTCGGTGTGGGGGGACCGCGCGGGCGTGCGCGTCGTCAAGCATGCGGAGGGCGCGGATCCTTCCGCCGTCGTGTACGACGCGGTGCGTTCCGTCAAGGCGAAGGAGACCGATATTCTGATCATCGATACGGCGGGGCGCCTGCACGTAAAAGCCAATCTGATGGAAGAACTCAAAAAGATGGACCGCGTGGTGAACAGGGAATATCCCGAGGCGAATTTTTACAAACTCATCGTGCTCGACGCGTCCACGGGGCAGAACGCCTTCAATCAGGTGGCGGCGTTCAAGGACGACGTGGGGCTGGACGGCATTATCTTGACGAAACTCGACGGCACGGCGAAGGGCGGTTTCGTAATATCGCTCTGCGGCGAACTGGAAGTGCCGGTGTGCTACGTCGGCACGGGGGAGAAAATCGACGACATCGAGGTGTTCGACGCCGAGGAATTCGTCGACGGGCTTTTCGAGTAAAGCGCGGGCAAAAAACCGCCCGCGGCAACGCCCTGTGCGGCGGAAGAAAAGGAATCAAACAAAAAGGAGCGCAAAACGGCATCGTTTTGCGTTTTTCGGGGATTTTGTATGGCGACGGCATTACTTATCGTCATCTACATCGCGTTCGTCGGGCTGGGCATACCGGATTCCCTTTTCGGCACGGCGTGGCCTGCGATCTATGCGGAATTTTCCCTGCCGGTATCTTACGCGAGTTTCGTTACCCTGATCATTTCCGGCGGGACGATCGTTTCCGCGCTGTTCGGCACGAAACTCATCAAGGCGTTGGGAACGGGCGTCGTTACCGCGGTCAGCACGGCGCTGACGGCGCTCGCGCTGCTCGGCTTTTCGCTTTCGGGCAGTTTCGCTATGCTTTGCGTGTTCGCGCTGCCGCTGGGGATCGGCGCGGGCGCCGTCGATACGGCGCTCAACGATTACGTGGCGAATCATTATAAAGCCGCGCACATGAATTTTCTCCACTGCTTTTACGGGGTCGGGGTCTCTTTGAGCCCGCTGCTGATGTCCTTCGCCCTTTCGGACGGCGCGGCGTGGCGCAGCGGCTACTCTACGGTATTTTATTTTCAGGCGGCGATCGCGCTGCTCGTCATCCTTTCTTTGCCGCTGTGGTTCAAAGCGCGGGCGAAAAACCCTTCGCCGGCGGAAGAAAAATTTTCCGGCGGACCGATGAAGGCGGCGAAGATCCCCGAAGTGCGGGTGGCGTGGCTGGTGTTTTTTTCTTCCTGCGCCATAGAATACACCTGCGGCACGTGGGGGAGCACCTTTCTCGTCGGGGTGAAAGGGTTTGGCGCGGACGCCGCCGCCCGCGCGGTAACCCTGTATTACGCGGGGCTGGCGGCGGGCAGGTTTTTATCGGGCGTGTTTTCCGGCAGACTGAAAAGCTGGGCGCTTATCGCCATAGGGCAGTGGACGCTCGTCGCCGCGCCGCTGCTGCTGGCGCTGCCGCTGCCGGCGGAAATTTCCTATGCCGCGCTGCTGCTGGCGGGGCTGGGCGCGGGGCCGATCTTCCCCAATCTGATCCACCTTACGCCGCAGAATTTCGGCAGGGAAAACTCACAGGCGGTAATGGGTACGCAGATGGCGGCGTCGTATGTCGGCATCATGCTGATGCCGCCGCTGTTCGGGCTGGCGGCGGATGCGGTCGGCGTATGGTTTTTTCCGTACTATCTGATGGTTTTGCTGATCGTCATGATGGCGGCAACGTTTTTCCTGAAAAGGATGTTAAAGAGGAAAAATCGCTTGACAACCGAAGAAAAATAGTGTAAACTTGCAGGGTGTAAGGCAAAAATGCTTTACACCTTTACTTTCGGAAGGGAAAGCGGGTGCGGCGGATGATCAAGGAACTCTATTTCGCGGAACTTTACGAGCAGTATAAAAACCTGCTCAGCCCGCAGAAAAGGAAGATCGTATACGAGTATTACATCCTCGATCTGTCCCTCGGGGAGATCGCGGAAGGCAACGCCGTTACGCGCCAGAGCGTGAACGACGCGCTCAAAAAGGCGCGCGCGCAGCTTCTCGAACTGGAAAACGCCCTGCATGCGGCGGAAAAGTACGCGGCGCTCGGCGCCTTCGCCGAAAAACTGAAAAAAGAATGCCCTTCGCTGTACGGGGAATTCGCAACGCTCTTAAAGGATTGATCTATGGCGCAGTTTGCAAGTTTAAGCGAAAAACTCAATCATATCTTTTCCAAACTGACCAAGCGCGGCAGACTGACGGAACTGGAGATCAAAACCGCCATGCGCGAGGTGCGTGTGGCGCTGTTGGAGGCGGATGTCAACTTAAAAGTCGCCAAGGATTTCATCAACACGGTCAGCGAAAAGGCGGTGGGGCAGGAAATCCTGAAGAGCCTCAACCCCACGCAGCAGGTCATCAAGATCGTCAACGAGGAACTCATCGCGCTGATGGGCAGTTCCAACGCGAAACTGGAAGTCGCCCCCAAGCCGCCCACGGTCATCATGATGTGCGGGCTGCAGGGCGCGGGCAAGACCACTTTTTGCGGCAAACTGGCGATGTATCTCAAAAAACAGGGCAAAAAGCCGCTGCTTGTCGCTTGCGACGTGTACCGCCCCGCCGCGATCACGCAGTTGAAAGTCGTCGGCGAAAAGGTCGGCGCGGAAGTATTCGAAAAGGGGCAGGGCAATCCGGTCAGGATCGCCAAAGAGGGCGTGAAACACGCCGAAAAGTTCGGGTTCGACACCGTGATCGTCGATACCGCCGGCAGGCTGCAGATCGACGAAACGCTGATGCGCGAACTGGAGGACATCAAGGCGGAAATTTCCCCTACGGAGATTTTGCTCACCGTCGACGCGATGACGGGGCAGATCGCCGTGGACGTGGCGGATACCTTCAACAAGCGCTTGGAAGTAACGGGTCTGATTTTAACCAAACTCGACGGCGATACCCGCGGCGGCGCGACCCTTTCCATCAAGGCGGTTACCGGCAAGCCCGTGAAATTCTGCGGCACGGGTGAAAAACTCGGCGATATGGAGCCGTTTTATCCCGACAGGATGGCGAGCCGCATTCTCGGGATGGGGGACGTGCTTACCCTCATCGAAAAAGCCGAATCGGCGATCACCGAAGAGCAGGCGAAAAAACTGGAAAAGAAGATGCGCGAAAACGCCTTCACGCTGGAAGACTATCTCGTGCAGTTCGACGCGATGAAGAAGATGGGCGGGATCAAGGACGTGCTTTCGATGATGCCCGGCGCGGGCAAGATGAAACTCGGCGACGCCGACATCGACGAAAGCAAGATCGAAAAGACCAAGGCGATTATCCGCTCGATGACGCCGAAGGAACGGCGCGATCCCAACATCATCAATTTTTCGAGGAAGAACAGGATCGCCAAAGGTTCCGGCACGACGGTGCAGGACATCAACCGCCTGCTCAAACAGTTCGAGCAGACAAAACAGATGATGAAGAGGATGAAGAACAATAAAATGTTCCGATTCTGAAATCGATAAAAGAAAAACAAAAAAAGGAGAAACGAAAAAATGGCAGTTAAAATGAGATTGACGAGAATGGGCGACAAGAAGAGTCCTTTTTACCGCATCGTGGTAACGGACAGCAGAAACGCGCGCGACGGCGCCTATATCGACAAAGTGGGGCACTACAACCCCACCGTGCATCCGGCGGAAGTCGTCATCGACGCGGATAAGGCGAAAGACTGGCTTTCCAAAGGCGTGCAGCCCACGGAAACGGTGAAATCCCTGCTCGTGCGCGAAGGCATCGTGGAAAAACCGACGAAACTTTCCGCGCCGAGAACCAAAACGCGGAAAAAGAAATAATCGGAAGGGGTGAAACGCATGCTGGAATTAGTGAAATACATCGTCTCTCAGTTCGCCGAAAAGCCCGAGGACGCCGTTTACGACGTGGAAGAAACGCCGAACGGCGCGAACATCACCGTGATCCTTTCCGAATCGGATATGGGCAAGGTCATCGGCAGGCAGGGTAAGATCGCAAAGGCGATGCGCACCCTCGTCAAGGCGGTCGGGATCAAGGAAAAGAAGAAATACAACATCGAAATCAAGGAAAAAGAAGAAGCGTAAATGAACGCGAGGCTGGTGGTCGGCGAAGTGCTCCGCCCGCACGGGATCGCGGGGATGCTGAAGATCCGCCCCTATGTAGACGATAAGAAACGCTTTCTCGATCTGAAAAAGGTCTATATCGACGGCGAAACGCACAAGGTGCTGAAAGCGAGCGTTGCGGCGGACGCCGTCTACGTATGTCTCAGCGGCGTTGCGGACAGGAACGCCGCCGAACTTTTCCGCGGCAAATTTCTGGAGATCGACAGGGAGGACGCCGTCGCTCTGGAAGAGGGCAGGTATTTCGTCGCCGACGTGCTCGGCTGCGCCGCCGTTACCGAAACGGGCAAGCCGATCGGCGTCGTGGCGGATATCGAAAGCAAATCTTACGCCGATGTTTACACGCTGAAAACCGCGGACGGAAAGCGCGTCGTTTTCCCGCTTTTGAAGGACGTTTTGAAGGAGATCGACGTGGATAAACGCCGCGTCGTCCTCTATGAAAAGCGCTTTTCGGAGGTCGCCTTGTATGAAGATTGACATTTTAACGCTTTTCCCCGAAATGTTCGTCCCTTTAAAGGAAAGCATCGTCGGGCGGGCGGTAAAACGGAACAAGATAGAAATAAATCTCGTAAACATACGGGATTTTTCTATTGATAAACATAAAAAGTGCGACGATTATCCTTTCGGCGGCGGCGCGGGCATGGTGATGATGCCGCAGCCCCTTGCCGACGCCATCGAGGCGGTGGACGCGGCGCATACGGCGCGGCGCATCTACCTTTCGCCCAAGGGCGAAACCTTTTCGCAGAAGATGCTGCCCCGCCTCGGCGGATACGGGCACATCGTGCTGGTGTGCGGGCATTACGAGGGGATCGATCAGCGCGTCATCGATCTGTTTATCGATGAGGAGATCTCTCTCGGCGATTTCGTTCTGACGGGCGGCGAACTGCCCGCGATGGTGGTGGCGGATTGTCTGGCGCGTTTTCAGGGGGGCGTGTTGAGCGAAGGCTCGCTTACCGACGAGAGTTTTACCGGCGGGCTGCTGGAATATCCGCAGTACACGCGCCCGCAGGTATTCCGCGGGCTTCCCGTTCCGGAAGTGCTGGTGAGCGGCGACCACGCGAAAGTGGACGCGTGGCGCAAAGAACAGGCGCTGAAACTGACGAAGGAGCGCCGCCCCGATTTGCTGGAAGAGGAAAAATGAAAACGATACAGTGGTTTCCCGGGCACATGACGAAGGCGCTCCGCATGATGGAGGAAAACGTAAAACTCGTGGACGGCGCGGCATTGGTGCTCGACGCCCGCGCGGCGTTCGCGTGTTTGAATCCGTCGCTTTTGAAACTTTTCGGCGCAAAGCCCGTTGTGTTCGCCCTCAATAAATGCGATCTCGTCGGGAAAGCCGATATCGACAGGCTGCTTTCCCGCTTTGCGGCGGAAGGCAGGCGGGCGGCGGCGGTCAACGCCTTCGACAAGCGCAGTGTGGCGAAACTCAGGGAACAGTTGTTCGCCGCGCTTTCGGAAAAACTGGAAAAAAACCGCGCGAAGGGGATCAATAAACCGCTGCGCGTCATGGTGGCGGGCATCCCCAATACGGGGAAATCCACCCTCATCAACGCGCTCGCCGGCGAAAAGAAAGCCGCTACCGGCGACAAGGCGGGCGTAACCAAGGGCAAACAGTGGATCAGGATGGGCGATCTGGAACTTCTGGATACCCCGGGCACCATGCCGCCGTCGTTCGAGAATCAGACCTATGCGAAACACCTTGCGTATATCGGTTCGATCAACGACGACATCCTCGATTTCGAGGAACTGACGGCGGAACTTTTATCGGAACTCGCCGTAAAGGCGCCCGCCGCGCTGGCGGAAAAATACGGCATAGACGATCTTTCCGCCGAACCGACGGAACTTTACAACGCGGTGTGCCGCCGCAGGGGCTTTTTGCTGCGGGGAGGGGAATACGATTACGAACGCTGCGCGAAAGCCGTCATCGACGATTTCCGCAAGGGGCGCATCGGCAGGATCGCGCTGGAATAAAACGCGGGGCGCGTCGAAACGGCGCGCCGGCGTATCGTGCGGGCTGTACGCGGGAGCAGGGATGGATAAACTGTTTTACGAAAGAAAATATACCGAAAACGGCTGCAAATACATTGCCGGCGTGGACGAAGTGGGCAGGGGCCCTCTCGCCGGTCCGGTGGTGTGCTGCGCCGTCGTCATGCCGCTCGACGATCTCGTCGCCGGCGTGGACGACAGCAAGAAAGTGCCCGAAAAAAAGCGGGAAAAACTGGCGGAGGAGATCAAACGGAAGGCGGTAAGTTACTGCGTAGCCGAGGTTTCCGAAAAGGAGATCGACGAGATCAACATCTTGAACGCCGTGAAAAAGTGCATGCAAAAGGCGGTGGAAGGGCTTTCGGTAAAGCCGGACGTCGTGCTGGTGGACGGGCTGGATCTGCATTTTCCTTTTCCCGCGGAATATATCGTCGGCGGGGACAAGGCGAGTTATACCGTCGGCGCGGCGAGCATCGTCGCCAAGGTATATCGGGATCGGAAGATGCGCGATTACGCCCTGCTTTATCCCGATTACGGCTTTGAAAAGCACAAAGGTTACGGCACGAAACGGCATATCGACGCGATAAAGGAGAAAGGTCCGTGCGCGATACACAGAAGAACTTTTATAAAAAACTTTACGGAAGAACGGGGGAAAACAAAGCCGTACGATACCTGAAAAAGCACGGTTTTACCGTTCTGGAACGCAATTACCGCGCAGCGGCGGGGGAGATCGACATCGTCGCCGAGGAGGGCGGCACGCTGGTGTTCATCGAAGTGAAAGCGCGTAAAAGCGGCGATTTCGGCGAGCCTTCCGAGGCGGTGAACGCGAAAAAACGGCGTAAATACGCCCTCGCGGCGGCGGAGTATTTAAAAACCCGCGGCGCAGAGGAACGCGAGTGCCGTTTCGACGTGGTCGAAGTGAAAGACGGCGCGATAAATCATATAAAAGAGGCTTTTTTTACGTAAAAACGCTTGCATTCGCCGTGTAAATGTGATAAAATAAACAAGACTTCGGGCGGTCCTCTTGCCACGGGCAACGAACGCTTAAATATTGAGGAGGTTAAAACCGATGAATGGGATTATCGAGGCAATCGACAGGGAAAGCCTGAAAGAAAACGTACCCGCATTCAACGTCGGCGATACCGTTAAGGTATCCGTGAAAGTCATCGAAGGCACCCGCGAAAGGATTCAGGGCTTCGAAGGCGTGGTCATCGCCAAGAAAGGCGGCGGGATCGGCGAAACGTTCACCGTGAGAAGGGTTTCTTTCGGCGTAGGCGTGGAAAGAACGTTCCCCGTGCATTCCCCCAAGATCACCGATATTCAGGTGATCAGGAAAGGGCAGGTCAAGCGCGCAAAACTCTACTATCTCAGAGGGCTTACGGGTAAAGCGGCGAAGATCAAGGAAATCAGATAACGAAAACGGAAAACGGATTTGCAGGCGCATATCCGTTTTTGCTTTTAAACGGCAGCCGTTTTCCCCGCGCCGGTTGCGGCGGCGCAAAAAATTTCCCCTCTTTATAGTTTATAATCTTTACAAACAAGAAAATATAGTATATAATGTTTAGTGATTTTTATGTGCTCGCGCCGTTTTCGGCGCGAAATACGCAAAGCGGGTATCTATGGAACAAACTCGGTTGAAAGAAGAAAAGAGCCGGTTCGGCGAACAGTATAGGAAAGGCGATTTTGCCGCGGCGGCGGAAACCGCCGCGCGCATCATGCGGGAATTTCCCGATTCTCCCAGCGGATATTATTACGCCCTCGTTCTGGAAACGAAGAATTTCCGCGTCGCGGGAGATCGGGAAAAGACCGCCGCGCTTTACGCGCGTTTTGCCGAGCGGGCGGATAAAACCCTTGCCGAAAAATACGGCGGGCTGCTCGACGGGCTGAACGCCTCAAAAAAAGAGCCCGTGAAAAAGAGCGCCGCCGCGCCGGTCGCGGCGAAGAAGCGTTTTTCACTGAGCGGGCTGCTGCTTTCTCTGATTGCATTGCTGTTCGCGGCGGCGTGGGCGTTGTCCTTCGGTTCGTTTAAGACCTTTTCCGAGCCCGACACCTTTTATCAGACGGCGAAATGGCAGGAAAACATGTACGACACCGTCGTGTTCAAACTGACGCTGAACGAGGAGGACGGCGAGATCACCGATAACTGCCTCGTGGACGGCGTCTGGGTCAATATCGGCGGCATCGACCGCGCCTCGACGGCTTCGTCGGCGTCGATCACCGTCAGTTCGGCAACGAGCGCGTCGAACACGTTCAGCACGGGCTTCGGCGGCGGCGCGAAAACCGTGCCGAACACCTTCGATTCGGTGGGGAAATGGATCAGGCTTTCGCAGTCGACCAGCACGTCCACCGTTTCGCCCCGCGTCTATTATCAGCTCGCCACGAAAAGCGAACTCAAATACAACGAGGTGATGTTCCTCGACAGGAACGGCAAAAAGATCGCGGCGGAAGTCGTTTACGCCGGTCCCAACGAAAATCCGAACGCCAAACTCGGCGATCTTATCAAGAGCGAACTGTACGCCGACCGGATCGCCGCCGCGGGGAAAACCCTCGACGAACAGGATAAATTTCTCCTTTCCGCGGTGAACGGCGGCACGTACGAGCGGGAAAATTACACGGGAATGCTGACCGAAAGGGAGGCTGCCGTACTCGACAGCGTGCGCAACATTTTAAGCGGAGAAAACGGGTATACGGAAGAAACTTCCAACGCCTTCGGCCTGCAGCTCATCGCGGCGGGCGTGGCGGTATTCGGCGGCAACGCCTTCGGGCTGCGGTTCGTGCCCATGCTCTTTACGCTCGGCACGATCGTGCTGATGTATTTCTTCGCCAAACGGCTGTTCGGTTCGGAACGGGCGGGGCTGGCGGCGGCGCTGCTCTTTGCCGCGGGCGGGTACGCGCTTTCGGCGGCGACCCTCGGCGCGACGGAGGCGATCTTCGTTTTCTTCGCCCTGCTTTCGGTGCATTTCAT
>CALVUL010000074.1 GCA_944363555.1 uncultured Clostridia bacterium | reverse complement strand
CCTGCTTTTTCTCGTCGCGCGAGAAAATGCGGATCTCCCCGATGTCCGTGGACATGAACCTTTTGAGAACGGCATTGCCGAAACTGCCCGTCCCCCCCGTGATCAACAGTGTTTTTCCTTTGAACATAATCATTTCTCCTTTCCTTTTTCTTCGCTGTTATTTTCTGTATTTATCTTTTCGGAGATTTTTGTTTCCGCCGATTTTTCCGTCTCTTTTTTGAACTCTGCGCCCGCGGCGGCAACTGCTTTTTTATGCCGCAGCATCCCGAAAACGCCGAATAAATTCACGGGATTAAATCCCTTTACGATCATCGCCGCGTTTTCGCGCATCGGCTTGAAGAGGAACATCAAAACAAAATTCACGACAAACTGCGTAATCACCGTTGCCAGCGCCGCGCCCGCAGGCCCCCATACGCCGATCAGAAAATAATTCAAAACGATGTTGCAGACCGCACCGATCAGCGCCATGTATTTGATGTATTTTTCCTTCTTTTCGACGATGAGATAAATATTCGATACGACGCCCACATAGGAAAAGATGACCGACCACCCCAAAACCCTGAGAGGCGCGGCGGCGTCCAGATACTGCTCCCCGTAAAGGATGTTGATGATGAATTTCGGGCAAAACGTAAACACCAAGGCGACGGCGGCGGAAATATAAATTATGGCGCAGTACAGCCTTTCCGTGTTTTTCTTATACGCCGCTTTGTCCGTATCGTATTGCGCGAAAAGCAGCGGCCGCGCCGAATCGACGATCGCCGCCAGCACGAACACCCAGATGTTGCTGATCGTCGCAGCCGTCGTATAAAGCCCCGTCGCCGTATCGTCTATCATGTGGCTCAGCATGATCTTATCGGATTGCCCGTATATGGCGACCATCAGCCCCGACAAGATAAAATGCCAACTGCGTTTTACCAAATCCCTGCCGAGTTTTAAATCGCATTTCAGCTTCTGCCCGCCCGATTTTTTATAGACGATCAGCAGCAGAACGGAGATCAGAATATAATCCAGCGTAACGGAAAAAGCGAACCATTCGATGCTTTTTTGCGTTACGAGCAGATAAACTTTGTATGCCGACATCGCCAAAAATGCGGACATCGTTACCAAAGACGTCTTCCACGACTGCAGTTTGGACTGGAAGTAATACGATATTACGTCGAAAGACTGAAACACCAGATTCAGACTGTACAGCACGGCAACGATCAGCCGTTCCGTATCGCCGAGGTTCATCACCCACACGAGCAGCACGATCGCCGCCACGGACAAAGCGCTGGTGATAAGGCGCAGAACGATACTCGTGCCGAGGATCTCCCCTTGTCTGTCCGGATGCGTGATCAGTTCGTTGACCATGGTGTTGAGCAAGCCCAACGTGCAGATACAGACGAAAAACGTGGTAAATGCGGAAACATAATTGATCAACCCGTAATTCGCGGGGCCGAGGTACCGCGCCGTAAGCATGCTGACGGCCAGCCCCACGAGCATTTCAAAAATCTTTCCGCCGACAAGCCACGCGGTATTGCCGATAAATTTTTTATTCATTTACCTGAACCAATTGTTTTTCAAAATTCCCGCGGGGCTGCACGGTCCTTCCGTAAAAAGCGCGCTTTTTCCGCCGCGCAGCAACTCTTCCGCAAGCGCGATCAGCCGTTCGGCGGCCACGTTTGCGTTCCATACGTCAAAAAGCGTTTCATACGCCCTCTTGCCCATCGCTCTGCGTTCGGCAGGGCGATCGAGCAAAAACGCCGTCTTTGCAAACAGGTCTTTCCGATCGCCGTTCTTATAGATCAGCCCGTTTTCCCCGTTCTTTATCAGATACGGAACGGATCCGATCGCATGGCTCGCCACGGCGGCGCAGCCGCTGTTCATCGCTTCGTTGAGCACCGCGCCCCAGCCTTCGTTGAAATCGGAAGTAAACAAAAAGATTTCCGCTTTTTCCATATAAGCGCGCACCTTTTCGGGAGACATCGCGCCGAGCAGTTCAATCTCCCCTTCCAGTTTTTTTTCGGCGATCAACTTTTTGATCGCGTTTTCCTTTTCCCCCGCGCCGATCATCCTGAGTTTTACTTTGTACCCCGCTTTTTTCAAATCCGATACCAAAACGAGCGCGCTTTCCGGATGTTTCAAAGCGAGAAATCTCCCCGCCCATACAAGCGAATTTTCTTCTTTGCCGCAAATCAGTTTTTCGATATTTTCATACGGTCTTACTTCCGGAAAATACCCCCATTTGTAAGTCTTTTTGCGATATGCGCCGAAACGGCTCGCGTCCGCCGCGGTATACGCGCTCGAACACAGCAGATAAAGCGGCTTGTTGCGGTAAACGCCGTGATCTTTATACGTGTAATATCTTGCGCGCGGGCCGAACATGTGCCACAGCCCGTTTTTAAGCCATCTTTCCGAGTAACGGAAGGCAAGTTTTTCTTTTTCCATCCGCAGTTTTATATACTCTTCCGACGCGGAACCGTGAACGATGAAGTCGCTTTCCTCGCACAGCCTTTCCGCACGTTTTTTTTCCGTTTCGCTTTCATACGCGCGAACGACAAACGGCAGATGGTTATAATCTTTGTATCCCAAGCGCAGCCGTTCTTCCGGAACGGGCGTTCCGGCGACAAAAAAGAAGTTCCCGCCCGTGCACTTTTGCATTGCAAAACAAAACGGCAATTGATGATGATTCAAAAAATTAGAATAAAACGTTACCAACATCACTCACTCTTCTGTTTCCCTTGAACCGCCCGATAGATCTCTTTCAGTCTCTGCGCGTTTTTTTCGGAATCGTATATATCCGCCGCCCGTTTCCGCGCGTTTTCGGAAAAGCGCCGCGCCAAATCGTCGTCATCGAAAATTCTCTTGATATAATAGGCGAGGACTTTCGGCTCGTCATACGGATAAACGAGCCCCTCTTCCCCGTGCGTAAGCAGATTTTTGACTCCGCCGACATCCGAAGAAACCGTCGGGACGCCTAAAAGCATCGCCTCGCCGACGGAATTCGGCGAATTTTCGATCGAGGAAGGCGAAACGAACACATGGGCTTTTAAATACTGCCGGCACATCGCCTCTTCTCCCAGCCTGCCGGTAAACGCTATGTTTTTTTCCAGCCCGTATTTTCGCAGCAGTTCGGCGATGTATTTCCGATAAGAGCCGCGGCGCAGTTTCTGTAAAAGATCCGGATGAAGAACATCCTCTCCCGTCGTGTAAATCTTCAGATCGGGATATTCCCGCTTCAGCAGTCCGGCCGCCTCCAAAAACAGATGAAAGCCCTTGATCGGGTATCCGCTTTGACTGATGAACACGCTGTTTCTTTCGCAGGCGTTTATATCCCATTTCCGCTTATAAAAAGCGGGGCGCAGCGTTTCGTTGCAGAAATGATACCGCGCGTTCCTGTTGGCGGCGTAAACGCACGCTCTGTCCCAATCGGTTCTGCCGATAACGTGTTCCGCCATGCGCAGCGTATCCGCCTCCCACTCCCCTTTTTTTGCGAACTTTTTCGCCTGCCGGTAAATGTTATCCCGCCGGATGAAATCCCTGAACGTATACCGTTTTACGATTTTCTGCGGCAGCGCGGCGAAATAATGCCTCGCGTATTCGCCCGTCAATCCCTGAATGCCGACGGCGAACGGAATCTTTTCCTCCCTGCATGCCGCAGCCATCGCCTTCGATTGGTAAAACTCCGTACCGAAAATATGCACGACATCGGGCTTTGCTTCCCGCAAAATCAAGCGGAAAGCCGCCGGCATTCCCTTTATGTTCCTTTCGTCAAATGTGTAATGTTCCACTCCGCCGGCCGTGCCGCGCAGCGTTTCCGGATAGGGAAAAACCACCGCCAGCGCAAAATCGCCGCCGACGAGCAGTCCTTCCGCGGCGCCGTCCAGCCAGCCGGAAAACGGATTTTCTTTTAAGCCGAGCGGCTCGGAGATCCTTTTGAGCACGCCGTTGCAAAGCCAAAGCGCTTTCATAAAAAAGCATCCCCCGTAAGCATCCCCGTTTCAACATCCTTTTCCAAAAGGCACGGCACGGCAAAAAGCATG
>CALVUL010000073.1 GCA_944363555.1 uncultured Clostridia bacterium | reverse complement strand
TCGGCACGGGCATCGGCACCGGCGGATCTGTTTATATGTCCACTTGCACGGGGACGGACGATAAAGCCGGCGAAAGACAATATTTTCTCCATTCGCTGCTCTTTCTCGCGGCGGCGTCGGTACTGGTCGCGGCGCTGATCCTGCCCCTTTCCTCGCCGCTGCTTTCGCTGCTCGGCGCGCACGGCGCGGTGCACGAAGGGGCGAAAACTTATCTCACGATCATGATCGCGGGCTCGGCGTGTCAGATTTTTTCCACGGGGCTCGTGCCGATCCTGCGCAATTACGGCAAGGCGTTTCTCGCCATGATGGCGATGGTTGCGGGGTTTGTTACCAACATCGTGCTCGACTGGCTGTTCGTGGAAGCGTTCGCATGGGGGCTTGCGGGGGCGGCGGTCGCGTCGGTCATCGGGCAGGCGGTTACCGTGATCCCCTGCGCGGTCTTTCTTCTGTGCAGGAAACGCGAAAAGGCGAAAACCCGCTTTTCCTTCGCCGCGTTCGGGCGCATCGCCAAGGTGGGGCTGTCGCCCTTCGGCGTAACGCTGTGCCCCAATATCGGCGTGGCGGTGATGAACAGGCTGGCTTACGATTACGGCGGCGATCCCGCCGTCGCGGCATACGCCGTCATCGCCTATGTGTATTTTTCCATGCTGCTCATCCTACAGGGCGTCGGCGACGGTTCGCAGCCGCTGATCAGCCGTTATTACGGCGCGGGGGAAACGGAAAAATGCAAATCGATCGTGCGCTATGCGTTTATAACGGCGTTCTGCGCGTTCGCCGTCTGTTTCGCGCTGCTCATGGCGGGCAGGAACGCCCTTCCCGTATGGTTCGGCGCGGGGGAAGAAGCCGCGGCGTATGCGGCGGATGCCTTCCCCGTGTTCGGGGCGGGCGTGCTGTTCGCGGCGTTCAACCGCGTGTGCACGGCGTATTTTTACTCCGTCAAGAGCAATGTTTTCGCTTACGTTCTCGTGTACGGAGAGGTCGCCGCGCTCGTCGTCCTCGCGCTGCTGTTGCCCATCGGGTCCGGCGTTGCGGGATTATGGTGGGCGAACCCTGTTTCGCAGGCGGTTACCGCGTTCGCGGGAGCGGCGCTGCTTGTCGTCAAAAGGAAAAAATCTTCCGAAAATTTTGCCGATTGAAACCGCGCGCCGCAAAAGCCGCAAGGATTTTTGCGGCGCGTATTTTACGGGAAGAAAAAGACTGCAAAACGAAAATATCGCGGCGATCGGTATTGACAAAACGGCGGCGGTATAGTAAACTGTATCTGACGGGGAAAGAGCACGCCCCGCGCGCCGTCTGCTGCGGCGGAGAAAAGGGGAGAATATGCGGAAAAAAATTTTAAAAGAGGCGTTTTACTACGCCCTGATCGCGCTGATGGCTACATTGCAGGCGGCGGTTTACCACATTTTCGTGTTTGAAAACGATTTCGCGCCGGCAGGGGTCGGGGGGATCGTTACGATGGTGCAGTACGCCTTTTCCTTTCAGGCGGGGTATCTGAACCTCATCATCAACGTGCCGCTGGCGCTGGCGGTGTTTTTTATCGCGGATAAAAAATACGCTTTGCGCTCCTTCGTGTTCGTTCTGGTCTTTTCGGGGATGCTGCTCGTCTGGGAAGCCGCGGGGCTGTACCGCTACGACGCCGGCGAAAACCGCATCCTCGCCGTCATCGCGGCAGGGACGATCATCGGCGTGATCTACGGGGTGTCCTTGCGTATCGACTCCTCCACGGGAGGAACGGATTACCTCGCCGCGCTGGTGCGCAAGGCGAAACCGCAGTTTTCCCTCGTGTGGGTGATTTTCGCCCTCAACGCGTCGGTGGCGGTGGTGTCGTTTTTCGTTTACGGGCAGCAAATGGAGCCCGTTATCCTGTGCCTCGTGTACTGTTTTATCCAATCGCGGATTTCCGACGGCATCCTGAAAGGGTTCGCCTCCGCTTTGAAGGTGGAGATCGTTACCGATAAACCCGACGAACTGCGGGACAGACTTTTGAACGGCGTGCACCACGGGGTTACGGAAATTTCCGTGCGCGGGGGATATTCGCATACCGATAAAACCATGCTGATCTGCCTGATCAACAAGCGCGATCTGGCGGCGTTCAAAAAGATCCTCGCTTCGTTCGACAACACCTTTGCATACGTTTCCTCCGTCAACGACGTTTACGGCAGATTTTTCAGAAACAACGTGCTGTGAGCGGCGATATACAAAGAAGGAAAAGCAGCGGTCCGAGAAATGCGGACCGCTGCTTTTATACGTTTTTTATATTGAGAATATCGTCTGCGGAACAGTTGAGAAAGGTACATAAGCGCGATAAAGTCGCAAGCGAAGGTTGTATCCTGCCGGAAATATATTGCGAAACAGTCGGTTTTGAAACGCCGATCGCGTTGGCGATTTCCGTTTTGGTTTTGCCGGACTGTTCGATTTCCTGTTTTAGATTTCTGCTGATGATTTCATCTAAATTTTTATTCATGGTTCAATTATATTAAGTATTACCTAAATTTTGTTGACAATTAGGCAGCGCCTAATATACAATATAAAAAAATGCAGGTCTAAGGTGTGTAGATGAATGTATTTTTTATCGTTTTCGGTATCATATTGATTGCGGCATGTATTATACAAAAGATATGAATTCTATTCGTATATAAAAAAAGCGGATGAGGCTGAAACCGAGAAAATAAGTTAAATATCCTATCGAAAACGAAAACAGAACGAACTGTTGAAAAAGCGCTTTTGCCGTAAAAGCGTTTTTTTCTTTAAATACCGCAAAACGGCGGCGAAACGCTTGCAAAATCGTTTTTGCTTGTGATAAAATATAGTTTAATTAAGAGTTCAGTCGATTTCATTTGGGAGTTCGTTTATGGAATACGAGTTTGCCGAACGCGTAAGGAATCTTTCCGGCAACGCGATCAGAGAGATTTTCAAAGTGCTTTCCGACAAAGAGATGATCTCTTTCGCCGGCGGCATGCCCGCGGCGCAGTGTCTGCCCGCGGCGAAGGTGAAGGAATTCGCCGATGAACTTTTGACGGAGATCCCCGTCAAAATGTTGCAGTACGGCGAAACGGAAGGGTATATGCCCCTCCGCGAAAGTTTTCTGAAATATACGGAAAACGTCGGGATAAAGGGATATACCGTCGATAACGCCCTCATCGTCAGCGGCGGGCAGCAGGGCATCGATCTGATGTTCAAGACCTTCTGCGAAAAGGGCGATAAGATCCTCGTGCAGAACCCCACGTATCTGGCGGTGCTGCACATCGCGCGCACCTATCAGCTGCAGCCCGTCGGGTTCGACTGCGGCGAGGACGGCGCGGATACGGACGATTTGGAGAGAAAGATCAAAGAGCACCGCCCGAAACTCGTGTATATCGTGCCGAATTTTTCCAATCCCACGGGCAAAACGCTCCGTTTGGAAACCAGAAAGAAAATCGTGGAACTCGCGGAAAAATACGGCGTGGTCGTGATCGAGGACGATCCTTACGGCAGGATCCGTTTCGCGGGGGAACATCTGCCGAGCATCAAGAGTTTCGATAAAAACGGGCATGTGGTGTACATCACCAGCATTTCCAAGACCATCGCGCCGGCGCTCCGCGTGGGGCTGGCGGTGGCGGACGAGCGCATCATCCGCAAGATGGCGATCTGCAAGCAGGCCGTAGACGTGCAGACGGTTACCCTCTCGCAGGCGATCGTGGAAAAGTTCATCTCCACGGGGGAGATCGACAGGGGCGTGGCGCGCAGCCTGCCGATCTATAAGGAGAAGGCGGAGGCGATGCTTTCCGCGCTCGATCGGTATATGCCCGAATCCTTCGTGCACACCGTGCCGCAGGGCGGGCTGTTCATCTGGGGCGAATTTAAGGACGGAACAAGCGCCAAGGCGAAGTTCCGCGAGGCTGTCGAGAGTAAAGTGGCTTACGTTTCCGGCAACGATTTCTTCGCCGACGGCAGCGGGGACAATACCATGCGCCTCAACTTTTCCAACGCGACGCTCGAACAGATCGAAACGGGCGTGAAGCGGCTGGGCGCCATCTTTCGCAGATAAAGGAGAATAACGCGGTGAAAAGCGCTTTCGATATTTTAAAAGAACGCGGATTTATCAAACAGACGGTTTTCGAGGACGACCTTAAAAAACTGCTCGAAGAGGAAAAAGTGCCCTTTTACGTGGGGTTCGATCCTACGGCGGACTCTTTGCACATCGGGCACTATATCCCCATCATGGCGATGGCGCACATGCAGCGCGCGGGGCATAAGCCCATCGCGCTTTTCGGCGGCGGCACGGGCATGATCGGCGATCCTTCCGGCAGGAGCGATTTAAGGCAGATGATGACGAAGGAAACCGTCGCGCACAATATCGCCTGTTTTAAAAAGCAGATGAGCCGTTTTATCGATTTCGAGGGGGAGAACGCCGCCCTCATGGTGGATAACGGGGACTGGCTGCTCGATCTCAATTACATCGATTTTCTGCGGGACGTCGGCGTGTATTTTTCCGTCAACAAGATGCTCACGGCGGAATGCTATAAATCGCGCATGGAAAAGGGGCTTACCTTCCTCGAATTCAACTATATGCTCATGCAGGCGTACGATTTTCTGAAACTGTACAGGGACTACGGCTGCGTGCTGGAAATGGGCGGGGACGACCAGTGGAGCAACATGCTCGCCGGCGCGGACCTGATCCGCAGAAAACTGCAAAAGCCCGCTTACGCCATGACCTTTACCCTGCTTTTGACGAGCGAGGGCAAAAAGATGGGCAAGACGGCGAAGGGCGCGCTGTGGCTCGACGAAAACAAGACCACGCCTTACGAATTTTACCAGTATTTCCGCAACGTGGAGGATGTGAAGGTCAACGAATGCATGCGCCTTCTCACCTTTATGGATATGGCGGAGATCGAAGAACTCACGAAATATAACGACGAGCGCATGAATGCCGCCAAGGAACGGCTGGCGTTCGAGGTTACCAAACTCGTGCACGGCGAGGAAAAGGCGCTGCTCGCGCAAAAGCAGGCGCGCGCCGCTTTCGGCGGCGGCAGCGAAGCCGATATGCCGAAAGCCGAAGTTCCCGCCGAAACGAAATACGTTGCGGACGCGATGGTGGCGGCGGGCGTCGCCAAATCCAAGGGAGAGGCGAAACGGCTCATCGAAGGGGGCGGCGTTTCCGTCGACGGGGATAAGATTACCGACGCGTTTGCCGCCATCCCCTCAAAAGCCGCCGCGGCGGGGGAATTCGTCCTGCACAAGGGTAAAAAAGTGCACGTGAAAATCGTGCTGAAATGAACGGTTATCTCAGCGTGGAAGAGGAGGCGGTCTGCGAATACGTCGTGGAGCGTTCCCGTTTCATCACGCATATCGCGCCCGTCGAAAACGAGGCGGCGGCGAAAGCCTATGTGGAAAAGATCCGCAAACGGCATTCCCTCGCCACCCACAACTGTTACGCTTACGTTGCGGACGAAGCGGGGCTGAAACAGAAATTTTCCGACGACGGCGAACCGCAGGGCACGGCGGGGCTGCCCATGCTCGAAGTGCTCAAAGCGCGGGGACTGAAAAAGTGCGCCGTCGTGGTTACGCGCTATTTCGGCGGCGTGAAACTCGGCGCGGGCGGGTTGGCGCGCGCCTACGCGAAAGCCGCCGCCGACGGCGCGAACGCCGCGAAGATCGTGAAATACGTTTTGTGCGTTTTCGCGGAAACGGCGGCGGACTACGAACAATATGCGAAGATTTTAAAATTTGCGGAGAGCAAAAAATATAAAGTCGTTGATACGCGATTTTCCGAAAGCGCAGACGTGCGTTTTGCCGTTCCCGAAGAAAGATTTTCGTCTTTTGGGAAAGATCTTGCCGATTTTTTCGGGGGAAAACTGCAAGCGAAAACGTCCGGCAGGGGATATTGCGCATTCGAGGAGTGAAGAATGGAAATCGAATTTTGCGAAAGAAAAACGCTGAAAAAAAAGCCGGAGGCGGGCGAGGAACTCGGTTTCGGCAAACTGTTCACGGACTATATGTTTTCCATGGTCTATGAAGAGGGCAAGGGCTGGCACGGCGCAAAGATCGCCCCTTACGAAGATCTGGCGATGAGCCCCGCCACTTCCGTTCTGCATTACGCGCAGGGGGTGTTCGAGGGGGCGAAGGCGTTTTACAAGGACGGGCATATCCGCGTGTTCCGCATCCGCGAAAATTTCAACCGCATGAACCGTTCGTGCGACAGGATGTGCATGCCCCGCGTGGATACCGAAGAGGTATGCGCCGCGCTTTTCCGCCTTCTGGAAATCGAAAAGGACTGGATCCCGAAAGAGGACGGCACCGCGCTCTACATCCGCCCGCTGATGATCGCGGACAGCGCGGAACTCGGCGTGCACGCCAGCAAAAAATACCTCTTTTACATCATCCTTTCGCCGGTGGGCGCCTATTACAAGAACGGGCTTGCGCCCACGAAAATCTTTGTGGAACAGCACTATGCGCGAACGGTCGCCGGCGGCACGGGGGAAGCGAAGTGCCTCGGCAACTACGCGGGCAGCATCAAGGCGGCGGAAGAGGCGCAGAAAAAGGGATACGATCAGGTCCTCTGGCTGGACGGCGTGCATAAAAAATACATCGAAGAAGTCGGGTCCATGAACATCTTTTTCGTCATCGGCGACGAGGTGGTTACGCCCAAACTCAACGGATCGATCCTCCCCGGCATCACGCGCAAAAGCTGCCTTGAGATCCTGCGCGACAGGGGCTATAAAGTGAGCGAAAGGGAACTTTCTTTGAAGGAAGTCGTCAAGGCGCATAAAAAAGGCAAACTCAAAGAGGTGTTCGGCACGGGCACGGCGGCGGTCATTTCGCCGGTCGGGCTGCTCGGCGTCGGCAGCGAAAACCTCGAAGTCAACGGCGGAAAAATGGGGGAGATCACCAAATTCCTCTACGACGCCGTCACGGGCATCCAGCACGGCACGGAGGAAGACAAGTACGGCTGGGTAACGGTGCTTTGATGGGGAAAATTACCGAAATATCCCCGCAGGCGAGGGATAAAACGCGCGTGAACGTCTATATCGACGGCGCATTCGTCTGCGGGCTCAGTTTGGAAACGGCGGTGAAACACCGCCTGAAAGCCGGCGCGGAGATCGACGGCGAACGGCTGAAAGAAATCGAATTCGACAGCGAAAGGCACACCGCTTTGGAAAAGGCGGCGGCGCATATCTCGAAAGCGATGAAAACAGAGCGGGAACTTACGCTCTTTTTGTCGCGGAAAGGATATTCCGACGCTGTCGTTTCTTTTATTGCGGAAAAGTTCAAAGGATACGGCTATATCGACGACGCCGCCTACGCCGCCGCTTACGTATCGGCGCATTCGGCGAAGAAGGGCGCGCGGCTCATCAAGGCGGAACTCCGCGCCAAGGGGGTGAAGGACGCGGATATCGACGCGGCGCTTTCCGCCCTCCCCGCAGCAACGGATGCCGCCAAAGCCGTCGCCGCCAAGTACATGCGCGGCAAGGGAAGGGACGCGAAGGAGATCCAAAAACTTTACCGCCATCTTTTAAGCAAAGGTTTTTCCTATGACGAGGCGGCTGCCGCCGCGGAGGAGTACAGAGAATGCAGAGAATTCTGAGCGTGGCGCAGATGCGCGCGGCGGATCGCTACACAATCGAAAAACTCGGCGTTCCCGAACGCACGCTGATGGAGCGCGCGGGCGAGGCGGTCGCGGAGGAGATCCGAAAACGCTTCAAAGGCGGAAGGATCTTATTCGTATGCGGCAAAGGCAACAACGGCGGGGACGGCGTCGCGGCGGCGCGGTTTCTGCGGTCGGTGCACGGCTTTTCCGTATTCGTTCTGAAGATCGCCGCGGGGGAAACGGAGAAACTCGATCTCGATTACGACGTCGTCGTGGACTGCGTTTTCGGCACGGGGCTGAGCCGCGAGGTTACGGGCATATACAGGGAGGTCATCGAAAAGATCAACGCGAAAAAGTGCTTTAAGATCAGCGTCGACATCCCCAGCGGACTGAACGGGGATAACGGGCTCGTCATGGGCGTTGCGGTCAAAGCCGATATGACGATTTCCGTGCAGGAATATAAAACGGGGCACTTTCTGAACGACGGCAGGGATTATTGCGGGAAGATCGTCAACAAAGACATCGGCATCGCCGTGTTCGAAGAGGATTTCGTCCGCCGCATGGAGCCCGCCGATGTGAAACCGTTTTTCCCCGAACGGAAACAAAACACCCACAAGGGCAGTTACGGCAGGGCGGTTCTCGTCGGCGGCAGCAGGGATTATTTCGGTTCCGTACTCCTGTCGGCGGCGGCGCTCGCCGCGCTGAAAACGGGCGCGGGTTACGGCGAACTGTGCGTGCCCGAAAGCCTGTTCCCCCTGTATGCGGGCAGGGCGCCGGAACTGATTTTGCGCACTTTTTCCGATGAAAACGGTTTTATCCGTTTTTGCGAAAGGGATTTTGAAACCGTTGCCGCGGGGGCGGACGCCGTCGCCGCAGGCATGGGCATGGGGAAGAGCGAAGATACCTTCCGCGCCGTCCGCTGGCTGCTGGAAAATTTCAAAGGCAGGCTCGTTATCGACGCCGACGGGCTCAACGCCCTCGCGGAATACGGGGTCGGCGCGCTGAAACGGACTTGCGCGGACGTTGTCCTTACGCCGCACGTGAAAGAATTTTCCCGCCTGACGGGGAAAAGCGCGGCGGAAATCCTGTCCGCGCCCGTGGATTGCGCGAAAGCCTTTGCCGAAGAGTACGGCGTGAACGTGCTTTTGAAGAGCGCGGCGAGCGTGCTCGCCGGCAAGGGCGGCGTGCTGATCAACACCACGGGCAACAGCGGCATGGCGAAGGGCGGCAGCGGGGACGTGCTTTCCGGCACGATCGCCGGCATCGCCGCGCGGGGCTTTTCCGCTTTCGACGCCGCCGCGGCGGGCGCGTATCTCTGCGGCAGGGCGGGCGAACTCGCCGCGGCGGCGCAGAACGAATACGCCGTAACGCCGTCGGATACCGTAGGGCATCTTTACGCCGCGGAAAACGAGATCGCGGAGAGTTGATATGGAAAAGAAGAAATCCCCCCGCAACAAGACCATCGATTTCACCGAAGCGGAAGGGCGGCGCTATCTCGAACGCGTTGTGCCCGCCGCGGCGCTGACGGGGGAAGAGCGGGACGTTACCGTCTGCGGCGATCTCTTCGCCGCGGCGGCGCGGCTGAAAAAGGGGAGCGTCGATCTCATCGTAGCCGATCCGCCGTACAATCTCGACAAGGATTTTCACGGCAGCCGTTTCGAAAAGGCGAGCGACGAAGTCTACGCGGCGTATACCCGCCGCTGGCTGGACGCCGTTTTGCCCCTTTTAAAAGAGAACGGCAGCATTTACGTCTGCTGCGACTGGGAATCTTCCCTCGTCGTCGGCGGCGTGCTCAAAGAAAAACTGCGGGTAAAAAACCGCATCACGTGGCAGCGCGAAAAGGGAAGGGGGGCGAAACGCAACTGGAAGAACGGCATGGAGGATATCTGGTTCGCCGTCAAAAGCGAAAATTACACCTTTAACCTCGGCGCCGTCAAGGTGAAGAAAAAGGTCGTCGCGCCCTATCGGGAAAACGGCGCGCCGAAGGACTGGGAGGAGAGCGGCGAAGGCCGTTACCGGATGACCTGCCCTTCGAATTTCTGGGACGATCTTTCCGTTCCTTACTGGTCGATGGCGGAAAACACCGCGCATCCCACGCAGAAGCCGGAAAAACTCGTCGCCAAACTCATTTTAGCGAGCAGCAACGCGGGCGATCTCGTTTTCGATCCCTTTCTCGGATCGGGCACGACGAGCGTAACGGCGAAAAAACTGGGCAGGCATTATATCGGCGTGGAGAAAAATCCGCGCTACTGCGCGTGGGCGGAAATGCGGCTGGAACGCGCCGATACCGATAAAACCGTTCAGGGCTTGAAAGACGGCGTTTTTCTGGAACGCAACGGAAAATAAGGGAGGGGCAGATGACAAAAGCGGAAAAGAAGCGGCTGATCGACGTCGCCGCGGGGCGCGAAAAGGCGGAACTTGTGCTGAAAAACGCGAAGATCGTCAATGTGTTCACCCAAAAGATCGAAAGGGGAGACGTGGCGATCGAGGGCGGCTTTATCGCCGGCGTCGGCGCGTACGACGGCGAAAAGGAGATCGACTGCGGCGGAAAACACCTCATCCCCGGGCTGATCGACGGGCATATGCATATCGAAAGCACGCAGCTCACCCCCGCGGAACTCGCCAAGGCAATCTTACCCCGCGGCACGACGACGCTCATCGCCGACCCGCACGAGATCGCCAACGTGTGCGGTCTGGCGGGGGTGGAATACATCGCCGCCGCCGCGGCGCAGACGCCCCTTACCGTAAAGGTGATGTTCCCTTCCTGCGTGCCGGCAACCCCTTTTGAAAACAGCGGCGCGGCCCTCGGTTCCGCGATCGTGGAAGAACATATCGGCGACGGGCATATATGGGGGCTGGGCGAATATATGAACTACCCGGGCGTGATCGCCGCCGACGCGGAGGACGTGGCGAAACTCTGCGCGGCGGCACGGCGGGGCTGCGTCGTGGACGGGCACGCCCCCGATCTTTCGGGAAAGGCGCTCAACGCCTATCTTTGCGGCGGCGTTTTCACCGATCACGAATGCCTTTCGCCGGAAGAGATCGAAGAGAAGATCGCGCGGGGGATGTACGTGCATATCCGCGAGGGTTCCGCCACGCGCAACGCGGAAAAGAACGCGAAGGCGATTTGCGCGGAAAATCTGCGGCGTTTCGTCTTGTGTACGGACGACCGCCACGCCTGCGATCTGAAACGCGGCGGACATGTGGACAACATCCTGCGCATATTGGTGAAAAACGGCGTCGATCCCGTGTGGGCAGTCGTGATGGGCACGCTCAACACGGCGGAATGTTACCGCCTGCACGGTTACGGCGCGCTGGCGCCGGGATATGCGGCGGACGTTGTCTGCGTGGAGGATCTGAAGGATTTCAGGGCGGCGTTCGTCGTCAAAAACGGAAGGCTCGCTGCGGAAAACGGCAAAGCGCTCTTCGATTGCGGCGTTTACGCCGATCCCCGCGTGAAGGGCACGGTGCATATCGCGCCGCTTTCCGAAAAGGATTTCGATCTGTATTCCCGTTCCGATCTCGTGAAGGTCATCCGCCTGTTGCACGGCAACGTCGTTACCGAGAAAGTCGTGCGCAAAGTAAAGCGGCGCGGCGGCACGGTGGAGATCGCCGGAACGGATCTTTTGAAACTCGCCGTAGTGGAGCGGCATAAAGCCACGGGGAACGTCGGTTTGGGGCTCATCGAGGGCTACGGTCTGAAAAACGGCGCCATCGCCCTCACCGTTTCCCACGATTCCCACAACGTCATCGTGCTGGGGGACAGTTCCGCGAACATGTACGCCGCCGTGCGGGAGATCGAGCGCATCGGCGGGGGCATGGCGCTGGTGGAAGACGGCAAGGTGAAAGATTCCCTGCCGCTCGAGATCGCGGGGCTGATGTCGGAACTTCCCATCGACGTTTTTGAAGAAAAGTTGGAAAAGATGATCGCCGCCGCCTACGAAATGGGCGTGGCGAAAGACATACAGCCGTTTATGAGCCTTTCCTTTCTGGCGCTCGTCGTCATCCCCGAACTGAAAATCACCGACAGGGGCTTGTTCGACGTCGTTCAATTCCGCTTTACGCCCGTCGAGGCGGAATAAACGGGTAAAATAAAAATAACGCCGCAACAATCTGCGGCGATCGGTTCATTTATACCGGCGGGACGACGCCGAAATTCCAGCCGACGAGCATGACCCATAAAAAAACCGTCAGCGCGCCGAGCAGCGGCATCAGGATCATGAATCCGAGGCTTTTTAAACGGTATTTGAAGATGAACATGAACGCGTAGATCCCCGCCGCGCCGCCGAGAAGGGCTGCGAGCAGCAGTTTTCCGTCGCTCACCCGTTCGCTTTCGTCCTCGGGATCGGCGTTTTTCTGGAATTTCAGCAGCAGCACGCCGTACACGTTGATGGAAACGGTATAAACGGCGGCGAGCACATAGCAAAGCGCGAGCATAAATAACCCCTTTTCGCGGATTTCTTTCCCTTAATGTGTGTAAATTTGCGAAAAATATAGACAAACGCTGAAAATAATGTTAAAATAACTAAAAACAAACCGATAAAAAGAGGAAAAACGATGAAGTGCATGTATTGCGGCTGTATGGAAAGCAAGGTGATCGATTCCCGTTCCACGGAAGAGGGCACGATCATCCGCCGGCGCAGGGAATGCATCTCCTGCGGCAGGCGGTTTACGACTTACGAAACGGTGGAAAACACCCCCGTGCTCGTCGTGAAGAACGGCGGTAACCGCCAGACATACGATCCGAGCAAAGTCAAAAACGGGATCATCCGCGCCTGCGAAAAACGCCCCGTGCCGATGTTCAAGATCGATAAACTTGTGGACGACATCAGCAAAAAGGTCTACAATTCCCTCGATCAGGAGATCACCAGCAAGGAGATCGGCGAAATGGTGATGGACGGGTTGAAAGAGATCGACGAAGTCGCATACGTGCGTTTCGCCTCGGTCTATCGTTCGTTCAAGGATATTTCCGCCTTTCTGAAAGAACTCGAAGATATGGTCGGGGGCAAGAAAGGCGAGGAAAAATAACGCGCGCCGCCGGAGCGGACGGATTTTTAATTGACTTTTCGTCTTTTTTTGCCGGTCTATACTTGAAAACGGCGCGCAGATATGATATAATTAAAAATGGCGGGTCGCGCGCCCGCCGTACGATACGGAGGTCCAGATGAGTAAAAAGTGTACGGTCCCCTTCAGCGGGACCAAGGAACAGGAAAGCGAACTGCGCAGCGCGCTTTCTCTGTTGAAAAACAAGGAAGGCGCGTTGATGGAGGCCCTGCAGACGGCGCAGGGGATCTACGGTTATCTCCCCAAGGAAGTGCAGGAGATCGTTGCGGAAGAATTCGGCGTGTCCCTTGCGGAAGTGTACGGCGTAGCGACGTTTTATTCGCAGTTTTCTCTTATGCCGAAGGGCAAGTACAAAATCGGCGTGTGTCTGGGAACGGCGTGCTATGTAAAAGGTTCGGGGGACGTGCTCGCACAGGTGGAAAAACTTCTCGGCGTGAGCGCCGGCGAAGTTACGCCCGACGGCAGATTTTCCATCGACGCCACCCGTTGCATCGGCTGTTGCGGTCTGGCGCCCGTCATGACCGTGAACGACGATGTTTACGGCAGGATCACGGCTGACGGCGTTGCCGCCATCCTTGCGAAATATAAGGACTGAGGGAAGGATTCATGGACGTTAAAAAGTTAGAACAGATCAAAGCGCGCGCGCTGAAGAACATGGGACCGCGCGCGGTGGAGACCGATTACGGCAAGGAAAGAACGGTGCTCGTCTGCGGCGGCACGGGCTGCACTTCCGGTCATTCGAGAAAGATCTTGGAAGAATTCAAACGCCGCGTGGCGGAAGAAAAGCTGGACGTCAAGGTGATCATGACCGGCTGTTTCGGGCTGTGCGCGCTGGGGCCCATCGTCGTCGTCTACCCCGAAGGGGCGTTTTACGCGCAGATGACGGAGGACCATGTCGCCGAAGTGGTGGAAGAACACCTCAAAAAGGGCAACGTCGTCAAACATCTTTTGTATAAGGAAACCGTTTCGGAGGACGGCGGCATCAAACCCCTCGGCGAAACAAATTTCTATAAAAAGCAGCACCGCGTGGCGCTGAGAAACTGCGGCAGGATCAATCCGGAAAACATCGAGGAATACATCGCCTTCGACGGGTATAAAGCCCTTGCCAAAGCGCTCACGGAAATGAGCGGGGAAGAAGTTATCGGCGTGATAAAGGCGTCGGGGCTGCGCGGCAGGGGCGGCGCGGGTTTCCCCACGGGGCTGAAATGGGAATTTACCAAAAAAGCCGCCGGCGATAAGAAGTTCGTCGCCTGCAATGCGGACGAGGGCGACCCCGGGGCGTTCATGGACCGTTCCGTTCTGGAAGGCGATCCGCACGCCGTCATCGAGGCGATGGCGATCGCCGCGTATGCCGTAGGCTCCGATCAGGGATACGTTTACGTGCGCGCAGAGTACCCCATCGCCGTGGAACGGCTGAAAATCGCCATCGGGCAGGCGCGGGAATACGGGCTGCTCGGCAAGAATATTCTCGGCACGGATTTCTGTTTCGATATCGATATCCGCCTCGGCGCGGGCGCGTTCGTCTGCGGCGAGGAAACGGCGCTGATGACCAGCATCGAAGGCAAGCGCGGCGAGCCGCGCCCCCGCCCGCCGTTCCCCGCGAACAAGGGCCTCTTCGGCAAACCGACGCTTTTAAATAACGTGGAAACCTACGCCAACGTGGCGCAGATCATTCTCAACGGGGCGGATTGGTTCGCCTCCATGGGTACGGAAAAGAGCAAGGGCACGAAGGTGTTCGCCCTCGGCGGCAAAATCGCCCATACGGGGCTGGTGGAAGTCCCCATGGGCACCACCCTCAGGGAGATCATCTACGAGATCGGCGGCGGCATACCCGACGGCAAAGCCTTCAAGGCGGCGCAGACCGGCGGGCCTTCCGGCGGCTGCATCCCCGCCTCTCTCATCGATACGAAGATCGATTACGATTCGCTCACGGCGATCGGCTCGATGATGGGTTCCGGCGGGCTCATCGTCATGAACGAAGACAACTGTATGGTGGATATCGCCAAATTCTTCTTGGAATTTACGGTGGATGAATCGTGCGGCAAGTGCACACCCTGCCGGATCGGCACCAAACGCCTTTTGGAAATGCTCACCAAGGTAACCGAAGGGAAGGCGACGGAAGAGGATCTCGACAAGATGGAAGAACTCTGCCACTATATCAAGGCGAACGCCCTGTGCGGGCTGGGACAGACGGCGCCCAACCCCGTGCTCTCCACGCTGCGCTATTTCCGCAGCGAGTACGAGGCGCACGTGAAGGAGAAACGCTGCCCCGCGGGCGTGTGCAAGAAACTGCTCCGTTACGAGATCGATAAGGAAAAGTGCATCGGCTGTACGGCGTGCGCGCGGCAGTGCCCCGTCGGCGCCATTACGGGCACGCTGAAAAATCCGCACGAAATCGATCAGAATAAGTGCATCAAATGCGGCGCATGTCAGGAAAAGTGCAAATTCGGCGCCATTTCCAAGAAGTAAGGGGAGTAAAGCCATGGTAAATCTGAAAATCAACGGAATAGACGTAAGCGTGCCGGAAGGCAGCACCATTTTGGAAGCGGCGCGGGCGGCGGGTATCCGCATCCCCACGCTGTGTTATATGAAGGAAATAAACGCCATCGGCGCCTGCCGTATCTGTATGGTGGAAGTGAAGGGCGCGCGCAGCATGGTGGCGGCGTGCGTGTATCCCGTGGCGGAGGGGATGGAGGTAACCACCGATTCCGACAAGGTGATCGCCGCCCGTAAAACCACGCTGGAACTCATTTTATCCGACCACAACCGCTCGTGTTTGTCCTGTTCGCGCAACTTAAACTGCGAGTTGCAGGCGCTTTCCAAGGAATACGGGTGCGACGCGACCAGATTTTCCGGCGCGGTAACGGAAACGGAAAAGGATCTTTCCACCGATTACCTCGTGAGGGATAACAGCAAGTGCATTCTCTGCCGCCGCTGCGTGGCGGCGTGCAAGGCGCAGGAAGTTTCCGTCATCGGCGCCGTGAACCGCGGGTTTTCCACGCAGATCGCCTGCGCGTTCGGCGAAGATCTCGCGCACAGCCCCTGCGTGGCGTGCGGGCAGTGTATCAACGTCTGTCCGACGGGCGCGCTGCATGAAAAGGAAGAGATCGACGACGTGAAAGCGGCGCTCGCTGACCCCGAAAAAGTCGTGATCGTCGCCTGCGCGCCGGCGGTGCGCGCCGGTATCGGCGAAGAATTCGGCTATCCCGTCGGCACCAACGTGGAAGGCAAACTGGTGACAGCGCTCAAACGCCTCGGTTTCGATAAGGTGTTCGACGTCAATTTCGCCGCCGATATGACCATCATGGAGGAGGCGACCGAACTCATCGAGCGCATCGAAGAGGGCGGAAAACTGCCCCTTATCACCAGTTGTTCGCCGGGGTGGATCCGCTATATGGAGTTTTATTATCCGGAACTCATCGGCAACGTAAGTTCCTGCAAGAGCCCGCAGCAGATGTTCGGCGCGCTCGTCAAAACCTATTACGCGGAAAAGAACGACATCGACCCGAAAAACATCTTCGTCGTTTCCATCATGCCCTGCGTGGCGAAAAAGTTCGAAAAGACGCGGGATTACGAAAACGCCTCCGGTTATCCGGATATCGACGCTTCGCTGACGACGAGGGAACTTGCCAAACTCATCAAGGAAAAGGGGATCATGTTCAATCTGCTGCCCGACGGGCAGATGGATAACCCGATGGGTGAATTTTCCGGCGCGGGCGTCATCTTCGGCGCGACGGGCGGCGTCATGGAGGCGGCGCTCCGCACCGCGGTGGAAAAGATCACCGGCGAGACTATCGGCAAGTTGGATTTCACGGAAGTGCGCGGCACGGCGGGCATCAAGGAAGCGTGTTACGCCGTCGGCGGCATGAACGTAAAGGTCGCCGTGGCGAGCGGGCTCTCCAACGCCAAGGAACTTTGCGAAAAGATCAAAAAGGGCGAGGCGGATTACCAATTCGTGGAGATCATGTGCTGCCCGGGCGGCTGCGTCAACGGCGGCGGCCAGCCGATTTTAGATACCTATACGCGCAGGGAGGTGGATTATAAAGCCCTCCGCGCCAAAGCGCTGTACGACGAGGATCAGGCGAAAACCATCCGCAAGAGCCACGAAAACCCCGTCGTCAAGGATATTTACGAGCATTATCTCGGCAAGCCCGGCAGCCACAAGGCGCACGAGATCCTGCATACCAAATACGTCAAGAGAAAGAAATACGAATAAACGTTCGGCGGGCGGGCGCAAAAATTTTGCGCCCGCCCGTATTTTTTTTCGTTTTGCTATTGACAAGCATAGTATAATATAGTATGATAAAGAAAAAGAGAGGAGGCAGAGAGGATGAAAAAGATTTTATCCGTGGCGCTGGCGCTCGTTCTGTGCGCGGCGCTGGCGTTTACCGGTTGCAACGAGTTTTCCGGTAATTACGATACGGAGCTTACGGCGGAGGAACTGGAAACGAAACTCGCTTCCGCTTCGCTGGACGATGTCGGCAGCAGCGAAACGGCGCAGACGGAAGGCGCTTCCGGCTACAAGATGAAGTTCGAATACAAGATGAAAGTGGGCGGCGTCGCCGGCGACAAGGAAGAGAATATGGAAATGAAGGGCGACGGGGAGGCGAAATACACCTTCGGCGACGCGGGCTTAGCCATGCAGACGCGCATGAAAAACAGCACGAAAATGTCCGGTTCTTCTTCCGATTACAATATGGAAGCGCGCTATGTGGAAGGCGTGCTGTATACCAAACTCAGCGCGAAAGAAAACGGGAGCAGTTACGAATCCAAAACCAAGGCGGAAATGCCGGAATACAATTTCAGCGTGGACGATACCGAGGCGATTACTTTTGATATGCGCGATCTGATCTTTATGGTGGAAAACGGCGGCGCGGCGGCGTACGTCGAGGCGTCGGACGCCAACAAGATCAAGATCGTCATCAAAGCGGAAACCTTGCTTGACGAGTTCTTTTCGGATATCCTTGCGATGACGGGCGACGCCGTGCAGACGGATATTCAGAAGTGCAGCGCGGAAGTTTATATCCGCCTCAACGACGCGGGCGCGCTCACCGGCTATCGGGGGGAAGTGAATTTCAAAGCGGCTCTCGGCGCGAAGGACGTACCCGTTACGGGCGATATAAACGTAAACCTTGAAATGCGCGTCTTTACGGAGATCACGGAATTCGACGGCAGGATCTCCGCGCCTTCCGATGCGGGCAGTTATGCGGACGAAACCTAAGCCTTTGTTTGCCTGAATAACGAAAAACAAACGCCCCCGCGCGGCTTAAAGCCGCGCGGGGGCGCGTTTTATTGTTTGCGTTTTGATCGTCAGCGGATCTCGCGCACCCTGTATACGCCGTCGATGGCGGCGATCTGCTGCAGGATCTTTTCGTTTGCCTCGGAAACGATGTCGAGGATCGTGTAGGCGTTTTCGCCCTTGTTCTTGTTCTCGAAGTTTTCGATGTTGATGTTGTCCTGCGCGAGGATGGAGGAGATCTGCGCGATCATGTTTTTCTGGTTTTTATGCAGCACGGAAATCCTGTACGGCGTGCACCGCGCCGAAGAACAGGCGGGGAAATTCACGCTGTTGACGATGTTTCCGTTTTCGATGTAATCGACAAGCTGTTTCGCCGCCATCACCGCGCAGTTGTCCTCCGCTTCCGGCGTGGACGCGCCGAGGTGGGGGAAACACAGCACGTTTTCCCTGCCGATGAGTTGTTCGCAGGGGAAATCGCACACGTATTTGGAGAGTTTGCCGCTCTCCACGGCGGCGAGAACGTCGTCGTTGTTCACGAGTTCGCCGCGCGCCAGATTCAGCAGTACCGCGCCGTCCTTCATCTTGGCGAAAAATTCCTTGTTTAAGAAACCGCGGTTGTCGGCGAGCAGGGGCACGTGCACCGTAACGTAATCCGCCGCGGCGGCGAGTTCGTCGAGCGACTGCACGCGGTGCGCCTTGCGCGTGAGCGAAAGGGCGTTTTCCACGGAAAGATAGGGGTCGTAGCCCAGCACCGTCATGCCGATCGCCTCGGTGGCGTTGGCGACCTGCGCGCCGATGGCGCCCAGCCCGATGATGCCGATCACCTTGCCTTTGAGTTCGTGCCCGACGAAGTTTTTCTTACCCTTTTCGACGAGTTTGGGGATCTCTTCCCCCTTTCCCGCAAGGCTCCTGACCCATTCCAGCGATTCCGCCAGTTTTCTGCCGCTGGCGAAGAGCGCGGCGAGCACAAGTTCTTTCACGGCGTTGGCGTTGGCGCCGGGGGTATTGAACACCACCACGCCCTTTTTCGCGTACGCTTCGGAAGGGATATTGTTCGTGCCCGCGCCCGCCCGCGCCACGGCGAGCACGCTTTCGGGCAGGGCGTATTCATGCATGGAAAAACTTCTCAGCATGATGCCCACGGGGTTTTCCGCCGTATCCGAAAGGCTGTAACCGGCGGGGAATTCTTTGTCCGCAATGCCGCTGACGGCGTTGAGTTTCAATATGTTTTTCATCTTGTTTCTCCTTTGCGATACGGAAGATCACTTGTTTTCCAGTTCGAATTTCTTCATGAACTCCACGAGGGCTTTCACCCCTTCCACGGGCATCGCGTTGTAGATGGAAGCGCGCATGCCGCCGACGAGGCGGTGCCCTTTCAGGGAAACGAGACCGTGTTCCGCAGCCTCTTTCACGAATTTCGCGTCGAGTTCCTCGCTGCCCGTAACGAAGGGCACGTTCATCAAAGAGCGGTCGGCTTTATTGACGTAATTTTTGTAAAGCGAGGAAGAATCGATGCAATCGTAAAGCAGTTTCGCCTTGTATTCGTTGACTTCCTGCATCGCCTTCACGCCGCCGAGTTTTTTGAGCCGGCGGAGCACCAGCATCGCCATGTAGATGGAAAAGCACGGCGGGGTGTTGTAAAGGCTGTTGTTCTTGTCCTGAATGTCGTAGCGCAGCATCGTGGGACAGAACGCTTTGTGCCTGCCGAGGAGCGCGCGCTTCACGATGACGATGGTTACGCCCGCCGGCGCGACGTTTTTCTGCGCGCCCGCGTAGATGAGGCCGAATTTCTTCACGTCCACGACCTCGCTCAAAATGTTGCTGCTCATATCGGAAACGAGGGGAGCGGCAGTTTCGGGCAGGGCGGTGTAGCGCGTGCCGTAAATGGTGTTGTTGGAAGTGATGTGCACATAGTCGATGCCGTCGCGGAACTTCACGTTTTTCATATCGGGGATATAGGTGAAGTTCTTGTCCTTCGAGGAGGCTGCGATGGCGGCGTCGCCGTATTTCGTCGCTTCTTCCTGCGCTTTTCCCGCGAAATTGCCCGTTACGATGTAGTCGGCTTTACCGTTCACCATCAGGTTGAGGGGAACGGCGGCAAACTGCTGGGACGCGCCGCCCTGCACGAAGAGCACGGCGTAATCGTCGGGAATATTCATCAGTTCGCGCAAAAGAGCCTGCGCCTCGTCGTTGACCGCCATAAAGGGCTTGGAGCGGTGGCTCATTTCGGTGATCGACATGCCCGTGCCGTTATAATCGAGGAAATCCCTCTGCGCTTCTTCCAGAACTTCGACGGGGAGCGTGGACGGACCCGCCGCAAAGTTGTAAACCCGCATTTTTTCAAATCTCCTTGTAAATTCAGTTCCCGTTTATTATACAATAAACGGAAAAAATAAACAAGCAAAAGTGCGGGGCAACACTAATTTTGTCAATTAAAATTTAATAGGGGCAAAGCGTTTACATTCCGCGCGTTTTGGTATATAATAGATACGGAAAATTTTGTAAATCATAACGGATAAAGGTAAAATAATGAAATTAAACAAAAAGACGGAAAACGAAAAGCCGCAGAGCGCGGCGCAGCGGGAACCGGCGCGCGGCGGCGGTCGGGCGAAGAACGAGGAAAAGAACGCGGCGTTGAAGCGGCAGAGCGCGCCGAATAAGGAAAACGGGCGCGCGCGGCAGAGCGGCAGCGCGCAGAAAACCGCCGCGGCGGCGAGGATCGAAGGCGGCAAGGAACAGCAGGCAAAGGCGAAGGGCAATGCGAAAAGCCTGAAGATCCGTTTCCTCGGCGGCGTGGGAGAGATCGGCAAGAACATGACGGCTTTCGAATACGGCAAGGACATCATCGTGGTGGACGCGGGGCTTTCCTTCCCCTCCGACGATATGCCGGGCATCGACCTCGTCATTCCCGACATCACCTATCTCGAAGAAAACAAGAGCCGCATCAGGGGCATCGTGCTCACCCACGGGCACGAGGATCACATCGGCGGGCTGCCCTATCTGTTGAAGGAGATCTCCGCGCCGGTATTCGGCACGAAACTTACGTTAACCCTCGCGGAAAACAAACTCGCGGAGCACAGGCTGAACAACGTCAGCTTAAACTGCGTAAAGGCGGGCAGCGTGGTGAAACTCGGCTGTTTTTCCGTGGAATTCATCAACGTGAACCATTCCATCGCGGGGGCGGTGGCGCTTTCCGTTACCACGCCTGTCGGGGTGGTGTTCCATTCCGGCGATTACAAGATCGATTTCACGCCCATCAACGGCGATTATATGGACTTGACGCGCATCGCGGAGATCGGCAAAAAGGGCGTGCTCCTGTTGATGGCGGAATCCACCAACGTGGAACGCCCGGGCTATACCATGAGCGAAAAGGTGGTGGGGGAAACCCTCGACCACGTGTTCGGCGATAACGCCGACAGGCGGCTGATCATCGCAACCTTCGCCTCCAACGTGCACCGTTTGCAGCAGATCCTCGATCTGGCGGTGAAGTACAGGCGGAAGGTGGTGTTTTCCGGCAGGAGCATGATCAACGTGGCGGAAGCCGCTTCCAAGATCGGCGAACTCAAGATCCCCGAAAACATCATGGTGGATGCGGATAAACTGAAAAATTTCCGCGACAACGAGATCCTCATCATTTCCACCGGTTCGCAGGGCGAACCGATGAGCGCCCTCACGCGGATGGCGACGGGGGAATTCAACAAGGTAACCATCGGCGCGAACGACACCATCGTCATCAGCGCCAGCCCCATCCCCGGCAACGAAAAGATGATCTACGGGGTCATCAACAACCTCTACCGCAAGGGGGCGGAAGTCATCTACGAGAGTCTGGAACCCATCCACGTTTCGGGGCACGCCTGTCAGGGCGAGATCAAGATCCTCCACTCGCTGGTGAAACCGAAATTCTTCATCCCCGTCCACGGCGAATACCGCCATCTGAAAAAGCATGCGCGCCTCGCCGTCGATATGGGGGTCAAAAAGAGCAACGTGCTCATCGCCGATATCGGCAACACGGTGGAACTCACTTCCAAGACCATGACCTTCGGGGAAAATTTCCCGTCGGGCACGCGGCTTGTGGACGGGCTGGGCATCGACGGATCGGAAAGCGTCGTGTTAAAGGACAGGATCCATCTTTCCGAGGACGGGCTGCTCGTCGTGGTCGTCGGCTCTTCGGAAGAGGGCAGGGCGGTATGCACGGACATCATCAACCGCGGCATTCTGCTCGACGATAAACTGATGGAGGAGATCCGCCAGAACGTCAACGCGACCCTCGCCCATATCGACGTAAAGGCGGGCGGGGACAAAGCCGCCGTCAAGAACGCCGTGCGGCGGGGCATCAAAAACCATCTGTTCAGAAGGACGAAGAAAAACCCGATGATCCTGCCGATCATCATGGACGTATGAGCGAGGACGCCTTTTCGGCGCTGCGGGCTGCCGCCGTAAAGGAAGGCATCCCCACCGTGCGCGGGGAAACGCTGCGGCTGCTGCTTGCGGAAATTGCCGCCCGTATGCCGCAAAAAATACTGGAAATCGGCACGGCGGTGGGCGTTTCCGGCGCGGCGATGCTGCGCGCCGCGGAAGGGGCGAAACTGGTAACGATCGAAAAAAACGCCGCTTTCGCCGCGCGCGCCCGCGAAAACTTCCGCGCGCTGGGGCTGGAAAAGCGGGTTACACTTTTTGAAGGGGACGCCGACGAGATCGTGCCGGAACTTTCCGGCAGTTACGATTTTATTCTCCTCGACGGACCGAAGGGGAAGTATTTTTCCTATCTGCCCGATCTGAAAGCGCTGCTGAAGGTCGGCGGCGCGCTCTTCGCCGACGACGTTTCGCTGAAATTTTACGGGTTGAAACACACCGAGCGCAGAAACCGCACGGCGCGCGTCAACATGGCGCGTTTCGTCGCCGCCGTCAAGGGGGACGCCGACTTTTCCGTCCGCGTTTTCGAGGAAGAGGACGGCGCGCTCGTCGCGGAAAAGATAAGATGAAAGATCTCGAACTGCTCGCCCCCGCGGGCGACTTTGAAAAACTGAAAACGGCGTTTTATTTCGGGGCGGACGCGGCGTACGTCGGCGGGAAAAATCTCACCCTGCGGGCGTTTGCCGGCAATTTCGACAACGCGGAAATGGCGCGCGCCGTGCGGTACGCGCACGAACGGGGCAAAAAACTGTACGTCGCCGTCAACATTCTGGCGCGCAATTCCGATCTGGGCGAGGCGGCGGAGTACTTCGCGTTTTTGCAAGGCATAGGCGCGGACGGCGTTATCGTTTCGGACATCGGGCTGATGAACGTCGCAAAGCGAGCCGCGCCGTCGCTGCCGCTGCACGTATCCACGCAGACGAGCGCGCTCAATTCGGAAACGGTAAAATTCTACGCCGGTTTCGGCGCGCGCCGCGTGGTGCTCGCGCGCGAACTTTCCTTAAAGGAGATCGCGGAGATCCGCGCCGCCGTTCCCGAAACGGAGATCGAGGCGTTCGCGCACGGCGCGATGTGCATCGCATACAGCGGCAGATGCCTTCTGAGCAATTATCTCGACGGGCGCGATTCCAACCGCGGCGCATGCGTGCAGCCATGCCGCTGGTCGTACGAACTGCGGGAGAAAAATTCCGCGGGGGATTTCCTTCCCGTCGAGGAGGACGGGCGGGGGACGTACATCCTGAACAGCAAGGATCTCAACATGCTCGACTATCTCGGCGAAATGGCGGAAAGCGGCGTTACGTCCTTCAAGATCGAAGGGCGCATGAAGTCCGCCTACTACATCGCCACCGTCGTCAACGCCTACCGCCGCGCCCTCGATTCTTACGCCGCCGTCGGCAAAGCGTATAAGGAAAATCCGTTATTTCAGAGCGAACTCGGAAAGACGGCGCACCGCGCCTTTACGACGGCTTACGCGCTGGGGAACAACGATAAAACGGTCAATTACGCCGATTCGCAGAGCCGCGGGGAACGGACCTTCGCCGCCGTCGTGCTCGGTTACGACGCCGCAAAGGGGCGCGCGCTCGTCGAAATGCGCAACCGTTTTAAAAAGGGCGACGTTCTGGAAACGCTTTCCCCGCGGGAAACGCTCAACGCGAAAATCGAGGTGGACGGTCTGACCGACGAGGAAGGGAACGCCGTGGAGGACGCAAAATACGTGCAGCAAAAGCTGTGGATTTATACCGGCATAAAGTTGGAAGAAGGGGATATTCTGCGCCGTTGAAAAAGAAAAAAACACAATATTTAGCGGTCGTTCGTGCGGGCGACCGCTTTTTGTTGTGGAAACGCTTGAAAAAAAACGAAAAAAGTCGTATAATTAAAGTATTATAAAATCGTATTATAAAATCGGGAGAAACAAGTTTTGACGAAATCGTACAACGCAGGGGATATCAAAATACTCGAAGGGCTCGACGCCGTCAGAATGCGCCCGGGCATGTATATCGGGTCCACGGGCGTGCGCGGGCTGCATCATATCTTATGGGAGATCGTCGACAACGCTATCGACGAGGCGGCCAACGGCTATGCCGACAGGATCGAGGTCGTTTTATATCCGGACGGCAGCGCCTCGGTGGAGGATAACGGCCGCGGGATCCCCACGGACATACATCCCAAACAGGGGGTTTCCGGCGTGGAAGTCGTCTTTACGCAACTGCACGCCGGCGGCAAATTCGGGCAGGACGCCTACGGATATTCCGGCGGTCTGCACGGCGTGGGCGCGTCGGTAACCAACGCGTTGTCCGAATGGCTGGAAGTCAAGGTCTACCGCGGCACGGTGTTTGAAATGCGCTTTACTTCCTATACCGACGAAAAGACCGGCAAAGTCAGATCGGGCGTTCCCGAATACCATCTGAAAGACACGAAGAAAAAGACCGACAAAACCGGTACGTTCGTGCATTTCAAACCCGATAAAACGGTGTTTGAAACGACGGAATTTTCCCACGAGACCATCAACCGCCGCTTAAAGGAACTCGCCTTTTTGAACAAAGGGCTGAAAATCGTATTCAAGGACCTCCGCGGGGAGGAAGAACCGGCGGAATATTGTTATGACGGCGGCATCGTGGATTTCGTGAAATATCTCGACGAGGGCAAAACGCCTTTGTATCCCGAGCCGCTGTACGCGCGGGAGGAAAAGGACGGCGTCATCGTCGAATTCGCCATCCAGCATACGGATAATTATACCGAAAGCGTGTTTTCTTTCGTCAACAACATCCCCACGCCGGAAGGCGGCATGCATGAAACGGGCTTCCGCGCGGGGCTGACGAAGGCGCTCAACGATTTCGCCCGCAGGGAAAACTACCTCAAGGAAAAGGACGCCAATTTCATGGGCGAGGATTTCCGCGAAGGGCTGACGGCGATCATCTGCGTAAAACTCAAAAACGTGCAGTTCGAGGGGCAGACCAAGACCAAACTCGGCAATCCGGAAGTGCGCCCCGTCGTGGAAAACGTTACGGTGGACAAACTCGACGAACTCAGCCGCAACAGAAAACTCGCGGACGTGTTCGACAGCGTCATCAAAAAGGCGCAGGCGGCGGCGCGGGTGCGGATCGCCACCCGCAAGGCGAAGGAGATCGCGCGGGCGAATAAGAGTATCGAGGCGCAGAACCTCGTCGGGAAACTCGCCGCGTGTTCGGGCAGAAAGCCGGAACTCAACGAACTCTTCATCGTGGAAGGCGATTCGGCGGGGGGCAGCGCAAAACAGGCGCGCGTCAGGCAGTATCAGGCGATTTTACCCCTTCGCGGCAAGCCGCTCAACGTGGAGAAGAAAAAACTCGATCAGATTTTGCAAAACGAGGAGATCCGCACCATCATCAGCGCGCTGGGCGCGGGGCTGGGCGGGGATTTCGATCTGGACGATCTTCGCTATCACAAAGTCATCATCCTTTCCGATGCCGATCAGGACGGCGCGCATATCCGCGCGATCCTGCTTACGTTTTTCTTCCGCTATATGCGCGAACTCGTCAACAACGGGCACGTGTATATCGGCATGCCGCCCCTCTATAAGGTGTATAAAAAGGATGTTTTCGAATACGCTTACGACGATACGGAACTGCAAAAAGCCATCGACAAGGTGGGGCGCGGCTATCAGATCCAGCGCTATAAAGGGCTGGGGGAGATGGATCCCGAACAGCTTTGGGATACCACGATGAACCCCGCCACCCGTTCGCTGATGCAGGTTACCGTGGAGGACGCCGCCGAGGCGGAAAAAATGATCACCGTTTTGATGGGCGATCACATCGAGGACAGAAAGCGGTATATCCAGACGCACGCGAACTTCAATAAGGAAGATTCCTTCATCAAGGAAGTGAGAAAGTAAGCGGGGGAACGGAGAATGGAAACGAAAAAGAACAGCATCATACAAAGTTCGCTCGACGAAGTGCTGCACAATTCGATGATGCCCTACGCGGAGCACGTCATTTTGGACCGCGCTCTGCCGCGGGTCGAGGACGGGCTCAAACCCGTGCAGCGCCGCATTTTATACACCATGTACGAAATGGGGCTGACCCCCGATAAACCGCACAGAAAGTGCGCTAAGATCGTGGGGGACTGCCTCGGCAAATACCACCCGCACGGCGATACTTCCGTCTATGACGCGCTCGTGCGGATGGCGCAGGATTTCAACATGCGCATGCCCCTCGTCAACGGGCACGGCAACTTCGGTACGGTGGACGGCGACAGCGCGGCGGCATACCGCTATACCGAGGCGCGGCTGGAAGAACTCGCGCTGGAACTCTTGCGCGATATCGACAAGGAAACGGTGGATTTCACCCTGAATTTCGACGACAGTCTGATGGAACCCGCCACCCTGCCGGGGCGTTTTCCCAACCTGCTCGTCAACGGCGCGAGTGGCATCGCGGTGGGGCTGGCGACCAACATTCCGCCGCATAACCTCGCGGAGGTCATCGACGGCACCGTCGCCTTTATCGACAATCCCAAGATCGGCTTGAAAGAACTGCTCCGATACATCAAGGGGCCGGATTTCCCCACCGGCGGTTTCATTATTGCCGGCGAGGATCTGGAAACGGCGTACCGCACGGGCAGGGGGAAGATTCGGGTGCGCGCCCGCGTGGGCGTGGAAAAGGACGGCGACAAAAAGAGCCTGATCGTTTCCGAACTGCCCTATCAGATCAACAAGGCGAACCTTCTGAAAAAGATCGTCGATTTAAAGGAGGAAAAGAAAGACCTTTTCGCCGGCATTGCCGACGTGGTGGACGAATCCGACCGCCACGGCATGCGCGCCGTCATCAAACTGAAAAAGGACGCGGACGAGAAAAAGATCCTCGCGCTGCTTTACAAATACACCGATCTCGAATGTACTTTCGGCATCAATATGGTGGCGATCGCCGGCGGCAAGCCCCGCCAGATGCCGCTGCTCGACATCATCGAATATTACGTCAACTATCAGCGCGAGGTCATTCTGCGCCGCAGCAAGTACGATCTGGATAAGGCGAAGGAGCGCGCCCATATCCTCGAAGGGCTGATCATCGCCGTGAAGAATATCGACGAGGTCATCAGGATCATCAAAAAATCGGCGAACACCACCGAGGCACGGGCGAATCTGCGCGCGCGGTTCAATCTTTCGGAAATTCAGGCGAACGCCGTGCTCGATCTCAGGCTGGCGCGGCTCACCAAACTGGAGATCGCCAAACTCGAAGAGGAACTCAAAGAACTCAAAGCGCTCATCGCCCGCCTTACGGCGATCATCGGCAGCAAGAAACTGCAGATGGAAGTCGTGAAAGAGGAACTTTCCCAGATCCGCCGCAAGTATAAGGACGAGCGCCGCAGCGCCATCGTCGGCAGCGAGAACTTCGTGAAGGTGGAGACCAGCGAACAGGAAAAGATCGTCAAAAACTACGTCGTGGCGTATACGGCGGGGGGCATGTTCAAGAAAATGCCCGAAAAGAATTACCGCATGAGCGACAAGGCGCCGGAAAATCTGCCGCGCGCCGACATCGTGCGGCTGAAACTGGCGGCGGAAAGCGATAAAACCTTCCTCGCCTTCACGAATCTCGGCAACGCCTACAAAATCGATCTGGAGATCGCCCCCGAAAGCCGCTTCCGCGATAAAGGGTATAAATTTACGGACATCGTCAAAGACGCCGCTTCCGGCGAATATCCCGTGGCGTTTTTCTCCTACGGCAAACTGCCGGAAGGCACGCTTCTCTTCTTCACGAAAAACGGGATGGTCAAAAAGACCTCGTGGGCGGAGTACGACATCATCAAATCCGCGTATCAGGCGATCAAACTCAAGGACGGGGACGAACTCGTCAAGGTGGAAGAGGATAAGCCGGAAAGCACCCTTGCGTTCATCACCAAGGACGGGCTGTGCCTCAACGCGCTGAAGGACGATCTTCCCGAGCAGGGCAGGGTCGCCGGCGGCGTGAAGGGAATCAACCTGAGCGACGGCGACGAGATCGTCTGGCTCGGTCAGGCGGAGGATTCCGGCGAATTTATCGTCATCACGAGCGGCGGGTGCTTCAAGCGCGTGCTCGCGGTGGATATCGAGCCGATGGCGCGCTACCGCAAGGGCGTGAAGATCTGCACGCTCGACGGCGAACGCGTGGTTTACGGCGGTTTCGTGCAGGAGCCTTTCCAACTGGCGGTGCTGGAAGCGGAAAGCGCGTTTGCGATCAATACGGAGGATATATCCATCGAAAGCCGCACAAGCAAGGGGAAAACCCTCAAAAACGAGCATAAAAAATGCAAGCCGACGGGCGCGGTGAAACTGTGATATGCAAATAGAGCGACTCGTTGCGAAGGCGAAGACGTTTCTTCTCGATCTGGACGGCACGGTGTATATCGAGGGCGCGCTGATCGGCGATATGAAAAACACCCTCACCGCCCTGCGGGAAAGCGGCAGAAGGCTCGTCTATCTTACGAACAATTCTTCCAAGACCAAGGAAGATTATATCGCGCGGCTTTCCGCTTTGGGCATTTACGAAAAAAACGACGCCGTTTATACGTCGGGCGACGCCACGATCGCCTTTTTGAAAAAACGCTATGCGGGAAAGCGCGTCTATCTCGCGGGGACGGGCAAGGTGCGCCGGAGTTTTTCCGCCGCCGGCATCGCGCTGGATGAAGAGAATCCCGAGGTGCTCGTATTGACTTACGATACGGAGATCGACTACGAAAAGATCTCCAAAACCGCGTTGTTCTTAAAGCGCGGGATCCCTTACGTCGCCACGCATCCCGATATCAACTGCCCCGCAAAGGAGGTCGATCTGCCCGACATCGGCAGTTATATCAAACTGTTTGAAACTTCCACGGGCAGAGTTCCCGATGTCGTCGTCGGCAAACCGCACACCTATATGGGCGACGGGGTGAAGGAACTGACGGGGCAGAGCGGAAACGAACTCGTCATGGTCGGCGACAGGCTGTATACAGACATCGCGTTCGGCGTGAACAACGGCTTTTCCTCCCTGCTGGTGCTGAGCGGGGAAACGACGGCGGAAAGTTATCGGCAAAGCGCAATAAAAGCGAGCGCCGTACTGCCGTCTCTCAACGAAATCGTCCGCTATCTGTGAGGGGGTTTCAAGGAATAAAGTTACGATCGCCGTTTGGAAAAGAGCGTTCGACGGGGAACTTGCCGCCGCTTCAGGTCGGGGGCGAAGGATATTCCCTCCTGAACCGATTGCGTTCCCGCGCGCCGGCGTTCGGGAATTTCAAAAATTTCGCATCCGACGGTGCGAAATTTTTTTGACAAATCTTCGTAAATCATATACAATAGAGGCGAATTGAAGAAGGCGGTTTCAAAATGAAGATATATCTGGCAATCGATCTCGGCGCGTCCAGCGGGCGGCACATCGCCGGCTGGAAGGAAAACGGGGAGATCAGAACGGAAGAGATCTATCGTTTTCCCAACGGCGCGGAAGAAAAGGACGGGCATCTTACATGGAACGTTCGTTCGCTGTTCGATCACATCAAGGTGGGGCTGAAAACCGCGTTTGCAAAGTACGGCGCGATCGAAAGCGTTGCGATCGACACATGGGGGGTCGATTACGTGCTGATGGACGGGGATAAAGAGATCTTTCCCTGCTACGCGTATCGGGACGGGCGCACCGCCGCCGTCGCGGAAGAGGTGCACGCGAAAATGCCCTTTTCCGAAATGTATCGGAAAACGGGGCTGATGTACGCGGTGTTCAACAGCGTCTATCAGTTTTACTGCGATAAAATCAGCGGCAGAGCGGAAAAAGCCACCGATTATCTCATGCTGCCGGAATATTTTTCCTATAAACTCACGGGGGTGAAGGCGCACGAATACACCAACGCCACCACCACGGGGATGCTCAACTGCGAGACCCACGATTTCGACGGCGAGATCATCGAACGGCTGGGGCTGAAAAAATCGCTCTTTTGCGAAAAACCCGTGAACCCCGGGACCGTGCTCGGCGGGCTGAAAGAGGAAATCCGGCGGGAAGTGGGGGGCGATACGAAAGTGATCTTATGCGCGTCCCACGATACGGCGAGCGCCGTCCACGGCATCCCGATGAAGGGCAATTCGCCGTATATTTCCAGCGGCACGTGGTCGCTGATGGGCATAAAAAGCGACAAGGCGATTCTCACTTCCGAAGAACTTTCCAACGAAGGGGGGGTGAACAACACCTTCCGTTATCAGAAAAACATCATGGGCATGTGGGTCATCAACAAACTCAAAGAAACGCTGAAAACCCCCATGACCTTTGCGGAAATGGACGCGGGCTCGCTGGAAAGCGGGTACGACGTTACTTTCGACGTCAACGCGCAGGAATTTTTCGCCCCCGAAAACATGCGCGAAACGATCCTTGCGCATATCAAAGCGCACGATCTGCCCATGCCGGCAAGCGAAAAGGACATCGTGCGCGCGGTGTACCGCAGCCTTGCGAAATGCTATAAGGAAACCTATGAACTGCTGGAGCGGAACACGGGGAAAACGTACGCCGATCTCTATATCGTGGGGGGCGGGGCGAAGAACAAACCGCTCAACGGGTTCACGCGGGAATTTACGGGCAAAAACGTCGTGGCGCTACCGATCGAATCGACGGCGCTCGGCAATTTGAAAATACAGATGGGAGAACGATAAATGAACAGATTCGAACAGGCAAAGGAAATGTACGCCCGTTTGGGAACGGACGCGGAAAAAGCGCTTGCGACGCTGAAAAACATCCCGATTTCGATGCACTGCTGGCAGGGCGACGACGTGATCGGTTTCGACAACGCCGAGTCGCTTTCCGGCGGCATTCAGACGACGGGCAATTATCCCGGGAAGGCGCGCGATTTTGAAGAACTGACCGCCGATATGGAATTTGCGTTCCGTTTCATCGCCGGCAAAAAGCGCATCAACCTGCACGCGAGTTACGCCGTTACCGACGGAAAGGCGGAGAGGGACCGGCTGGAGCCGAAACACTTTGAAAAATGGCTGGAATTCGCCAAGAAAAACAACGTAGGCATCGATATGAACCCCACGTTCTTTTCGCACCCCCTCGCCGAAAACGGCACGTTGAGCGCCGCGGACGAAAACGTGCGCGCCTTCTGGGTGCGCCACGCCAAGGCGGTGAGGAAGATCTCCGCCTATATCGGCGAAAGGCAGGGCAGCCCGTGCCTTTGCAACGTGTGGATCCCCGACGGGATGAAGGACGTCCCCGCCGACAGGATCGCGCCGCGCGCCCGCCTCAAAAAGAGTCTCGACGAAATTTACGCCGTCAAATACGATAAAAAATACATCGTCGATTCGGTGGAAAGCAAGGTGTTCGGCATCGGGCTGGAAAGTTACACCGTCGGCTCGTTTGAATTTTATATGAACTACGCCGCGAAAAACGGCATCTGCTGTCTGCTCGACAACGGGCATTACCATCCCACGGAGATGGTGTCCGATAAAATTTCCTCGATGCTGCTCTTCAACGACAAACTCGCGCTGCACGTAACCCGCCCCGTCCGCTGGGACAGCGACCACGTGGTGCTCTTCGAGGACGAACTCAAAGAGATCGCCAAGGAGATCGTGTTCGCCGGCGCGGAGGACAGGGTGCTCATCGGGCTCGATTATTTCGACGCGAGCATCAACCGCATCGCCGCGTGGGTCGTCGGGATGAACAACATGCGGAAAGCGCTTTTATACGCCCTGCTGCTGCCCGCCGAAAAGATGAAGAAACTGCAGGCGGAAGGCAACGGCACCGAACTGATGGTGCTCGGCGAGGAATGCAAGACGATGCCTTTCGGCGACGTCTGGGACGAATTCCTCCGCCGCGAGGGCGTCGAAAAAGATTGGCTGCCCGAAGTGAAACGCTACGAAAAAGACGTTTTATCGAAGAGAAACTGACCCTTTGGAGGAACGATCAATGAGTTTTGAAAATTTTGCGAAAAAAATTTCAAGGAGTTTGTCGGACGTGAAGGACGCGCCCTTCGTGAAAGAAGTCTGCAAGGCGTGCAGCAACATGTACCGCCTCGGCTGGGACGAGAGAAACGGCGGCAATATCAGTTACCTTCTGGAAGAGAAGGAAGTGGAAAAGTATCTCGATACGGAGGGCTGCCTTCGCGAGATCCCCATGGGATTCAAGGCGAATATTCTCGCGGGGAAATACTTTCTGGTAACCGGCACGGGCAAATATTTCAAGAACGTGGAGGAGGACCCCGCGAACAACCTCGGCATCATCAAGATCGCCGCGGACGGCGAAACGGCGAAACTTCTCTGGGGCTGGGAGGACGGCGGCAGATTTACCAGCGAACTGCCGGCGCATCTGATGAGCCACATGAGCCGGCTTTCCGCCGACCCCGAAAACAGGGTGATCATGCACTCCCATCCCACCAACATTCTGGCGATGACCTTTGTGCACGATCTCGACGAGCGGGAGTTTACGCGCAGCCTTTGGCGGATGATCACCGAGTGCATGGTGGTGTTCCCCGACGGCGTCGGCGTGCTGCCTTGGATGCTGTGCGGCAACAACGAGATCGGCGAAGCCACGGCGGAAAAGATGAAGGAATTCCGCCTTGTGGTGTGGGCGAACCACGGCATCTACGGCGCGGGCAAGACGATGGACGAGGCGTTCGGGCTCATCGAAACGGTGGAAAAGGCGGCGGAACTGTATCTGAAAACCGCGCATCTGCCGCGCGTGAACACCATTACGGACGAACAGCTCAAGATCATCGCGGACGGATTTCATCTGAAAGCGAAGGAAGGCTGGCTGGATTTATAAAAAAAATCGATAACGGGCGTGCGCCGCGGCGCGCGCCCGTTTCCTTTTTAAAGGCGCGTTCAAGTTGAGGGCGCGTTCAAAAGCGCGCCGCCGTTCCCGAAAACGAAGAATTTTCCGTTTTCCGTTTAACAAAAGGGAGTTTTGCGCAAAATGAAAGTGTGAAAAAATTCGCCTCCGCCGTAAAAAACATCGTAAAAACCGCCGCCGAAAGCAATTTCGTGCTGTACGCGGGAAGCTGGTCGTTTTTTTTCCTCCTTTCCGCCGTGCCCCTCGTTCTGCTGCTCGTCATGGCGTGCGACGCTTTCGGGGTGGACGCTTCCTTTCTGCTCGACGAAATGCCCGCCGAACTCGGCGAAGGGGTGAAAGCGGTCTTTTCCGTCGCAGAAGCGGCGTCAAAAGGGGCTACGTTCATTCTCGTGCTCACGTCGCTGTATTCCGCAACCCGCCTTTTTTCCTACATGCTGAAGGACGGCGAGACCCTTTACGGCGCGCCCCGCAAAAACGGCGCGCTGCGTAAAATTGCGGGTTTTTTGCTCTTTTCTCTCGTCTTTCTTCTCTTTCTCGCCGCGGCGGCGGTCATCGTGCTGGGCAAACAGATCGCCTCCGTCTTTTCGGGGAAGTGGGGCACGCTCTTCGGAAAAATCGCCTTGAATCTGCTCGTCATCGCCGTCGTTTACGCCGTCATCGTTACCCTGAACGCCTTCATCTGCCCGCGCAAAAACAAACTCGGCGCGGTGATGATCGGTTCGCTTTTTTCCCTCGCGGCGACGGTGCTCGGTAGCATCGGCTTTGCGGCGTATCTGCATTTTTTCGCCTCTTATACCGATCTGTACGGCAATCTGGCGGCCATCGTCGTGTTTATGCTGTGGGTGTATATCACCATGCTGGGGCTTGCCGCGGGAAACGTGCTCATCAAACTCGCCCTCGATAAAGCGCCGCAGATAAACGCGCCGGCGGCAGCCGTTTCAAAAAAGACGGCTGCGGAAGGGAAAAGACGCGGCAGGTAAGCGATTTGTAAGTTTTGCAAGCGGATAAAAAAACGGCGCCGCGCGCTTTTTTTAAGCGCGCGGCGCCGTCTGAAAACGCCTTAAAACACCACGAAAAAGGTAACGGACTTTCTGTCTTCGATGTGCGCGGAAATCTTCCATTTGTTGATATCCGCTATTTTTTTGGCGATGGAAAGCCCCAGTCCGCTGCCGCCCGTTTCGCGGGTGCGGGAATTATCCGCGCGGAAAAACCGTTCGAAGATCTTGTTTTTCGAATCCGCCCGCAACGTGCGGCATTCGTTGTGAACGGTGAAAACGGCTTTGTCGCCGCTCTTTTTCAGCGTGCAGTATATCTCTTTGCCGTCGGCGTATTTGAGGGCGTTGTCGATAAGGATGCTCACGATTTTTTCCACGGACGTCTTGTCGCACGGCATGGCGATATCCGGCTCGAAATCGGTAACGATCTCCTTTTCGCGTTCAAAGGCGAGGGCGTCGAATTGCAGCACGCATTTGCCGATGAGGGCGCTCAGGTCTTGTTCGGCGTTGTCGAGCAGCGCCTTCGTTTCGTCCATTTTCGCAAGGGAAAGCAGGTCGGAGATCAGCGCGTTCATCCGCCGCGTCTGGGTGCGGATGTTCTTCACGTACTCGTTGTCTTCCTGTTCCAGCGCGAGCACGTCCGCCGAGGCGGAAATGATGGCGATGGGGGTTTTGAGTTCGTGCCCCGCGTCGGAGATGAATTCGTTCTGCTGCACGAAGGCGTTCTGGACGGGCTTCATCACGAGATAGGAAAATCCCCATACCACGAAAAAGAGCAGAATGTAAGCGACGAGCATCACGATGATGAGGAAGGTCGTGAACTGCCGTTCGAAATTCTTTTCCAGCGTGCGGTCCACCGCGATGAACGTCGTGCCGCCGTTTTTTTCGACGAGAATGCGGAAAAACACGTTGTCGATCCGCCCTGTCATTTCGCCGGATTCCTGCGCCGCGTCGTAAAGCGCGTCGACTTCGTCGAGGGTGAAATACATTTCGTCGAAAAAATATTCTCTGCCGCCGGAAGCCGAAACGCTGAGCACCGCGGAACGGGGGATCTCGATGCCTTCCTCCAATCCGTTGAGAGGGATCTTCAGCAGCAGATCGTCGAGCGCCTTGTCGGTGCCGAGCGCCGTTTTGTTGTACATCAGCCCGTAAACGGTGGAGCCCATCACGATGAACAGGGCGAGCAGAATGAACATCGTAACGGCTACGAATTTAATTCTTGCCGCCCTTAGCATTGCCGTCCTCCAGAATATAACCGATGCCGCGCAGCGAGCGGATGTTCACGCCGGAAGAGAGCAGGTTGAGTTTTTTCCGCAGAAAGGAAACGTGCACCTCGATGGCGTTGTATTCCGCGTCGGTGTCGAAACCCCAGATCTTTTCGATCAGCCGCTCCTTGTTGAGCGCCTTGCCGCCGTTTAAGATGAGCATTTCCATGATCTGGAATTCCTTTTTGCCGAGGGCGATCTCCTGCCCGTTGCAAAGCAGGGAGCAGTTGTCGCGGTTGAGTTTCAGATCGCCGAAGGAAAGCGTATCGCCCACGAATTCGTTTTTGCGCCTGAGCAGCGCCTTGATGCGCGCGAGCAGTTCCTCCGATTCGAAGGGTTTGGCGAGATAATCGTCCGCGCCGAGATTCAGCCCGTAGATCTTATCGTATGTCTGCGATTTCGCGCTGAGCATCAAGACCGGCGTGGAGATGCGGTTGTCGCGCAGTTCGCGGATGATCTCGTAGCCGTTGCGCTTGGGGAGCATGATGTCGAGGATGATCACGTCGTAGATGTTGGAAAGGGCTTTGTCCAGCCCGTCCTCGCCGTCGTAGGCGCAGTCCGTGTTGTAGTTGTTCTTTTTCAGTATGGCGGAAACCGCCTTGACGAGCTGCACCTCGTCGTCCACGATGAGAATTTTCATAGGACTTTTTTACCCCTTTTCGTTTCGATGATTACAGTATAGCACGAAACGCTTTAAAATGCCTTAAAAATTTTTGAAAAATTCAAGGCGCGTTCAAGGTTGGGGGGCTAAAATAAAGAAAAACAAACCCGACGCGCGTTTTTTGCGCAGGGCGTTTTCCGGTAAAAATCATGGGAAGGATCGTAATTTTATTCATAACCGTTTGCGCGCTGTTTTTCCTGTCCGTCTTTTGCGTGAGAGACGAAAAGGCGAAAGAGGCGGAAACGGAAGAGATCGTCGAAGTGCAGCGTTGTGCCTCCAAAGCGGAAGAATGCACGAAGATCGTCTTAAAAGACGGCGGAAAAAGCGAAATTTCCGGCGGCGGGGCGGAAGCCTCCTTTGCCGGCGTCAGCATCGCGGGGAAGGGCAGATACGAGATCAGCGGCACGCTTAAGGACGGGCAGATCTGCGTCGCGGCGGAAGACGCGCCGGAACTCGTCTTCGACAACGTGAAGGTGCATTCCCGTAAGGGCGCGGCGCTCACCGTAACGGGCGGCGGCGCGAAGATCGTTTTGACGGAGGGCAGCGTCAACCGGCTTTCCGACGCCTGCGAATACGGCGCGGGAGAATTTACCGCCGCCTGCGTGAGCGCGGAAAACTCCCTCGTCATCGAAGGGGAAGGCTCGCTGTTTGTCAGCGGAAATTATGCGGACGGCATCGCCTGCGGCGAGGAACTGCGCATCGAGGGCGGCAGCGTGAACGTGAGCGCCGTCAGAAACGCGCTGAAAGGCGAAAATATCGTTCTGGCGGGCGGAAACGTCGTTTTTATGTAAATTTTCGGAAAAACCTTGTATTCTCTCCCCATATCTGTTAAAATGTGCGTATAAACATATTTTACGGAAGAAGAGGGCATGAGAAAAGCGAACGCAAGATTTTTCGTTTTGATCGCCTCGGGCTTTTGTCTGGGGCTTTTTTTCGCGTCGCTTGCGTTTACCGTTGCGCCCGCCGCGGGGATCCTGCCCGCGGCCGCGTTCGCGGCGGGGTGTCTATTTTGCCTGTTCGTTTTCGGGAAGAAGGTTGTTTTTGCCTTTCTCGCCGCCGCCTGCGCCGCCGGTTTTCTGCTGGGGTACGCCGATTTCGCGCCTTATACGGAGGAAGAGTTTCCCGAAAGCGTGTATACCGTGGACGCCCGCATCGAAAACGCCGTGTATTACGAGGACGGAACGCGCCTCGTGCTGTCGGACGCGGAGATCGTTCGTTCCGAAAGACAGACGCGCTATAAAATTTCCCTGTACGTCGAAGGGGAGGGAAAGTTTTCCGCGGGGGACAGGATCGCCTTCACCGCAAAACTGACGCGCGGCGACGCGCTGCGGGAAGGATCGCTTGACGGTTCTCCGATCGCCGAAGGGGTAAAATATTACGCCTATCTCGGCGAATACGATACATACTCCATCGCCGCGGGCAGCCCAGATCTGTTCGGGCGGGCGCACGGGTTTTTGTACGATGCGCTCCGCGCGGGGCTGGGGAAAGATTTTCCCGTGGCGTTCGCGCTGCTCACGGGGGAAACGGCGTACATCGACGCGGAAGTTTTGCAGAATTTCCGCTTCGCGGGGGTGGCGCATATCTTCGCCGTTTCGGGGCTGCATATCGGCTTTCTCGCGGCGGCGCTGGATTTTTTGTTCAGACGGCTGCCTCTGCCGCGCGCGGTGAAGAACATCGTTACCCTCGCCGCGCTGTTTTTCTATGCGGGCGTGTGCGGGTTTACGCCATCTTCTTTGAGGGCGGCGATCATGTGCGCCGTGCTGCTGACGGCGAAAAGCTGCGGTTTCAAATACGATATGCTGTCTTCCGCGGCGTTTTCCGCCGTCGCGGTGTGCGCCCTTTCGCCGGCGCAGTTCTTCACGGCGGGTTTCCGCCTTTCCTACGCCGCGGTTCTGGGGATCGCCGTGCTCTCGCCGCGCTTTTCTTCGCTGCTGAAACGCCTGCCGAGAAAACTCGCGTCGCCGCTTGCCGTAACCCTTTCCGCGCAGATCGGCACCTTTCCGGTGAGCGCGTATTATTTTTCCTATCTGCCGGCGCTTGCCGCGCCCCTCAATCTGCTGATCGTGCCTTTCGTTTCGGTGCTTTTCGTGCTTTTGCTGGCGGGCGCGCTGCTCGCCGGCGTCTTTTTGCCGCGGGTCATGCTGTTTTTGCCGAAATATCTGCTGCGGTTCCTTACGGAAACGACGATGCTCGCCGATTTCGGCGCGGTCGCGGCGACGGGGCTTTGCGTTACGGCGGCGGCAGCCCTGCTGCTTTATTATCCCCTCGTGTTCCTCGCGGCGGGGTTCGTCAGGATGAAAGAAAGGGCGCTGCGCCTTTCGTGCGTGGCGCTTTCGTCGCTGTTCGCGGCGTGCGCCGCCGCCGTTTCCGTTACGGAATTTTCCGCCGCGGAGATCCGGCTGGTTTCGGAGGACGGTTTTAACGCCGTCTGCATAGGCTTTGAAGGGGAGGAACTCATCGTCGTATGCGAGGCGGAAGGGCTCTTTTCCGCGGCGGACGCGCGCTATTTTCTCGAAAGCAGATGCTCCGGCGGCGCGGTGTGGTTTTTCGCCGACGAGAATATCGACGTCGTCGCCGCATACGATATTCTCGAAGAGATCTATCCGGCGAAAAAAGTGTGTTATACGGGGGCGCTCGATCCCGCCGTCGCGGAACGGGTGTTCGGGAAGGAGCGGGGGTTTTTCGAAAGGACGGGAAAAACCGATTTCGCCGGCATAACGCTGTACGGCAACGGGGCGCAGGCGGCGTTTACCGTCAACGGGCGTTCGGTGCTCATCGACTGCGGCGCGGCGGATACCGACGGCGGGTACGATCTCGTCGTGGCGGCGTCTTTTACGGAAGATTACGCGCCGCCCGCGGGCACGGCGAGCGCCTCCTTTGCCGCGGACGGGGAAAATTTCGCCTGCAAAATCTACGAAAGTGAATTGAAACGATTGTAAATGTCTTGCAATCCTGTCGAAAAAATGGTAAAATATTGAAAGAAGCGCGGCGGAGAGACGAAGTGAAATTCATACAGTTGAAAAAATATCTCGCGGAAGGCGGCGTTTCTCCCGTCTACCTCGTCGTGGGGGAGGACGCGTATTTCCGCAAAAAAAGCGAAGAATACATCAAAAAGCGTTTCGTAACCGAACCGCAGCTCAATGCGGCGGTGTTTGAAGGCGAAACGGTTCTCGCCGCGCCGGAAACCTTTTTCGCGGCGGCGTACGCTTATCCCTTCATGAGCGAAAAGCGCATGGTTACAATCCGCGAATTTTATCCGAAAGCGGATGCTTTCGGCAAGGTCTTTCAAAAATATTTCGACGACCCCGCTGCGGAAACGGTGCTCGTCATCGACAACGCGAAACCGTGCGACGTTCTGAAAAAGGCGGCGAACACCGAGATCGTCGAGTGCGAAAAGGGGGACGACGGGCTGCTGATCCGCTGGATCGTTGCCGAATGCGCGAAAAACGGCGTAACGGTGGGGCGCGCGGAAGCGGAAAAGATCGCGGAGTATTCTTTAAGGGATATGACGAAGATCTCCGGCGAAGTGGAAAAACTCGTCGCTTTTGCCGGCAGAGGGGGGTCGGTTTCCGATAAGGACGTGGAGGACCTCGTCGTCAAAGACACGGAATATCAGATATACGAACTGACGGAGTGCGTCGGCAGGAAAAACGTATCCGGCGCGCTCGCCGTCCTCGCCGATATGAGCGCGAAAGGCGAAGCGCCGCAGCGGCTGCTGGTCAGTTTGTACAATTATTTCAGAAGGCTTCTGCACATCTCGCTGAGCGCGCTTTCCGACGGGGAACTCGCCAAAGCGCTGGGCGTCAAGGAATACGCGGTGAAAAAATCGCGCGCGCTTGCCGGATCGTTCAGAAAGAAAGACTTGAAGCGCGCCGCGGACATCCTCGCGGAAAGCGATTACGCCGCGAAAAGCGGCAGGATTGATTTCGATACGGCGCTGAAAAACGCCGTGTTCGAGATCCTTTTGTAACAAGGAGGAGAAAGCCGTGGATCATTTTGCACAAGTGTTCACCAATTTGCAGCAGCCCGCTTATCTGGCGGGCGCGGTGCTGTTTGTGGCGTTTTTCGCCACGCTGTACTATTTCTTTTTCAAATTCCTGAAAACCAGCGGCGCGACGGCGTTCATCAAAATCTCCGTGCCGCTGTTGATCGGGTTCGGGCTGGCGCTGTTGTTTACGGGCGGCGAAGTCAATAAACTGTTCCTGCTCCTGCCGCTGGCACTCGTGCTTTTCGCCGCCACGGTGTATTCCGTGGAATTCAAAAGCGCGATCTGGCGGCGTTCCAACCTGAAGATGTCCGGTTCGAAATACGCGGTGAAAAATTACAGCGAAGTGGAAGTGGGCAACTGTATCGACGAGATCATCCGCGCCTTGCAGAACATGTCCAAAAACGATATAGGCGCGATCATCGTGCTTTCCAGCAACAACGTGCCCGAGCGCATTCTGGAAAGCGGGGTGGAGATCAATTCCGATATAACTTCCCAACTCATCGAAAGCATATTTTTCCCGAAAACGCCTCTCCACGACGGCGCGATGATCATCAACGGAACGAAGATCACGGCGGCGGGCTGTTTTCTGCCCCTTTCCCAAAAGGAAAACCTGCCCAAGGAACTGGGCACGCGGCACCGCGCCGCCATCGGCATTACGGAGACCATAGACGTTACCACCCTGATCGTCTCCGAGGAGACGGGTATCATTTCCGTGGCGAAGGGCGGGAACATCACCCGCTACGCCGATTCCGAACTGCTGAGAAAGACGCTCAGCAAATTCTATTGGCAGGACGCGAGGTAAATTTAGATCATGAAAAAAAACAACGACAACAACAAAGTGAACAAGTTCGATAAATTCTGGCTGATTTCCGGCTCGATCCTTCTCGCGCTTTTCACGTTTATCGTGGTGATGGCGTGATGGAACGAAAAAGCGTTTTGCATCCTGCGGAATTTCTGCTGCCGGCGGAAGGCGTCGATCTGACGGCGTGGTCGGTCGTCGCGTGCGATCAGTTCACGTCGGAAGAAAGTTACTGGAAGGAACTCGCCGCTTTCGTCGGCGATAAACCGTCGGCGCTGCACATCATCCTGCCGGAGATCTATCTCGGCGAAAAGGATCGTCTCGCGCCGGCAGCCGCGGCGAAGATGAAAGAATACATCGATACCGGCGTGTTGAAAAAGACCCCCGCGGGGCTGATTCTGACGATCCGCCGCACGCCTTACTGCACCCGCCGCATCGGGCTTGTGGGGGCGATCGATCTGGAAGCGTACGAATATGCCGCGGGCAGCCGCGCCCTCGTCCGCGCCACGGAAGGGACGATCGCCGCGCGCATTCCGCCGCGGCTGGAGATCCGCAAACAAGCCCCCGCGGAATTTCCCCATATCATGATCCTGTATGACGACGAGACCCGTTCGATCAACGAAGCGCTTTACGAAGCGCGCGGGAAATTTCCGAAGATCTACGATTTCGATCTCAATATGGGCGGCGGGCATCTGGAAGGGTATTTCATTTCCGACTGCGAGGAGATCTTGGCGAAGTTCGCTTCGCTCGCGTCTAAAGAGCGTTCGCTGCAAAAATACGGCGACGGCGCGCCTTTTCTGTTCGCCGTCGGGGACGGGAATCATTCCCTCGCCACGGCGAAAGAGCACTGGAATCTCATCAAAAAATCACTCGGCGAAAAGGAGCGGGAAACCCACCCCGCGCGCTACTGTCTGGCGGAGATCGTCAACGTGTACGACGAAGGCATCCGTTTCGAGCCCATTCACCGTTTCGTGAGCGGCGTGGACAAAGCGGCGTTTGAAAGGGGGGCGGAAGCGCTCGAAGGCGCGGCGTTTACCTTTGCGGAAGGGAAAAACCATGCGGGGAAGGATTCCCTGCCCGCGAGTATCGCCGCGGCAGATCGGTACATAGAAGACTACATCGCCGTGCACGGCGGCAAGGTCGATTACGTGCACGGGGACGAAAATCTGCGCGCGCTGGTCGCGGCGGATAAAACCGCATCGGGCATCTGTTTCGCGCCGATGGAGAAAAGCGAACTCTTCGCCTACGTTTCCAAACACGGCGCGCTGCCAAAAAAGACCTTTTCCATGGGCGAGGGCGTGGAAAAACGCTATTATCTCGAAGGAAAAAGCATTCAGTAATTCGGAGAAAGATCATGGGTATAAAAGTATGTAAATTCGGCGGCACCTCTATGGCGGACGCCAAGGCGATCCTGCAGGTGGAAAGCATCGTCCGCGCGGATGCGGACCGCCGCTACATCGTGGTTTCCGCGCCGGGAAAGCGGTTTAAAGAAGATATTAAGATCACCGACACCCTTTACGCCTGTCAGGAAGAGGCCGCGCGCACGGGCAAATGCGAAAAGCACTTTGCCGTCATTCGGGAACGCTTTTCCGAAATCGCGGCGGACCTCGGTCTGAAATGCGACATCGGCGCGATTTTAGACGAAACGGAAGCCGGCATCTGCGCGCACGCCGATTCGCCCGATTACGCCGCGTCGAGAGGGGAGTATCTCAGCGCGCGCGTCATGGCGGAAAAACTCGGTTTTCCCTTCGTGGACGCCACGGAACTGATCCGTTTCGACAGTCAGGGCGCATTGAATCAACCTTATACGGAGGACAAGATCAAGGCGAAACTGCGCAATCTGGAATACGCCGTCATCCCCGGCTTTTACGGTAAGGATTCTTTCGGAAACATCAAGACGTTCAGCCGCGGCGGCAGCGACATCACCGGTTCGGTGGTCGCGGGGGGGATCGACGCCGATCTCTATGAAAACTGGACGGACGTTTCCGGCTTTATGGTGTGCGATCCGCGCATCGTTCCCGATGCGAAGATCATCCGTTTCGTTACCTACAAGGAACTGCGCGAACTTTCCTATATGGGCGCTTCCGTACTGCATGCCGAGGCGATCTTCCCCGTCATGAAAAAGCGCATTTCCATCAACATCCGCAATACCTTCGATCCCGCCGCGGCGGGTACGATGATCGTGCCCACGGAAAAGTACAGCCACGTCGACGGCGGGCTCATTACCGGCATCGCGGGCAAAAAGGATTTTACCGTCATCTTCGTGGAAAAATCGATGATGAACGCCGAAGTCGGCTTTATCCGTAAGATCCTTTCCGTCGTGGAGCATTACGGCATCTGCATCGAACACGTGCCCAGCGGCATCGACACCCTGTCTTTGGTCATCGAATCCCGCCTGCTCAAAGACGGCGTGCTGAGCGATCTCGTCAACGAGATCCGCGAGAGCGTTTCCCCCGATTACGTGCACGTTACGGAAAACATCTCCCTCGTCGCCACCGTGGGGCACGGGATGGCGAGAAGGTCGGGCACGGCGGCGCGGCTGTTCACCGCGCTGGCGCAGAGCAACATCAATATCCAGATGATCGATCAGGGCTCTTCCGAACTCAATATCATCGTGGGGGTTGCGAACAACGATTACGAAAAATGCATCGCCGCCATTTACCGCGAATTTTTCGGGGAAGGCGCGTCAAGTTGATTGACAAAGCGGCGCGGTTTATTGTAGAATAATACCGTACGTAAAATTACGGAAATCGAAAATATTTTGGAGGCAACGATTGCTATGGATTACGCAAAAGAGTCTTTAAGACTTCACGGCGAATGGAAAGGAAAAATCGAAATGATTTCCAGAGTGCCGGTCAAGGACAAGCAGGATCTTTCCCTCGCTTACACGCCCGGCGTGGCGCAGCCGTGTCTGGAAATCCAGAAGGATTATAACAAATCTTTTGAACTGACGAGAAGGTGGAACACCGTCGCAGTGGTAACCGACGGCACCGCCGTTCTTGGCCTCGGCGACATCGGGCCGGAAGCCGGCATGCCCGTTATGGAAGGCAAGAGCGTATTGTTCAAGACCTTCGGCGGGGTGGACGCCATCCCTCTGTGCATCCGCAGCAAGGATGTGGACGACATCGTGAAAACGGTCAAACTGCTTGCCGGCAGTTTCGGCGGGGTGAATCTGGAAGATATTTCCGCGCCGCGCTGCTTTGAGATCGAAAAGCGGCTTAAAGAGGACCCCGAAGTCGATATTCCCATTTTCCACGACGATCAGCACGGCACCGCCATCGTCTGCATCGCCGCCTGCATCAACGCGCTCAAATACGTCGGGAAGGACTTCAAGGACATCAAAGTCGCGTTCAGCGGCGCGGGCGCCGCGGGCGTGGCGATCGCGAAACTCTTCAAGAAAATGGGCGTGAAGGATATTTTCATGTGCGACAGAAAGGGCATCATCTGCGAGGGCAACGAGGGGATGACCCCCGCCAAGCAGGAAATCGCCGCCTTCACCAACAAGGAAAAGAGGAAGGGCACGCTGGCGGACGCGATGAAGGGCGCGGATATTTTCGTCGGCGTAAGTTCCCCGGGCGTCGTAACCGAAGAGATGGTCAGATCGATGAACGAAAAGCCCATCGTCATGCCGATGGCGAACCCCGTTCCGGAGATCATGCCGGATCTCGCGCTCAAAGCGGGCGCGGCGGTCGTCGGCACGGGCAGGAGCGACTTCCCCAACCAGATCAACAACGTGCTGGCGTTCCCCGGGATCTTCCGCGGCGCGCTGGACGTGAGGGCGACGGACATCAACGAGGAAATGAACATCGCGGCGGCGTACGCCATCGCCTCGCTCATCTCCGACGAGGAACTCCGCCCCGATTACGTGATCCCCGCTCCTTTCGACAACCGCGTTGCCGCCGCCGTTTCCAAAGCGGTCGCGGAAGCCGCGAGAAAGAGCGGCGTTGCCAGAATTTAACGATTATTCCCCGCGTTGCCGCGGGGAATATTTTTTTAGGGTTTCACGGCGCCGCGGAACGCAAGGAATGCCGGAAAACCGCCCGCGCGGCGCGCCGCGCGCAATGAAAGCGGCGCATGCGAAAACGCGGAAATTTTGTTTGACAAATTTTTTAAAAAACGTTGAATATTTACAGAAGTTGTGATATTATATTTATAGAAAGCGTTCCGCGGGGCGGGGCGCAATAAAACGGAGGTAGGTATATATGGCAAAATGGTTTTATAAACAGAACTTTATCATCCAGCTTCTGTTGCTGCTCATTCCGGTCGTGAACTGGATCGTGGAACTTTGCGTGCGCTGGTCTGCATGGCTGAGCAACAAAAAGTTCTTCACGTTGATCTTCGCGGTGCTGACGATACCTTTCGGGATCATCTTCGGCTGGATCGATCTCGTCTGGCTGCTGATTTTCCGCCATCTTATCTTTGCGAAAGCGTAAAAAAAACGAAAAAGAGCTTTGTTTACCGTCAAAGTTCTTTTTTTTATTTTTATTTTTGAAAAAGCCTTGACAAGCCTGTTTTTTTATGATAAGGTAAACGTATCGGAAAGGCTTTGTAGAAATACAGAGCCTTTCCTATTCCGTCGGAGCGTGGAGAATATGGAAAAGAGT
>CALVUL010000072.1 GCA_944363555.1 uncultured Clostridia bacterium | reverse complement strand
ACGAATAACCGCGTTTGCCGTAAAAACAGACTCTGCGGGGTTGCGCTCCGTAAACCTTAATCAAACATTACAGGGGCAACGCCAACCCCCTTTTTAAAACGCAAAGCGAAATTCGCCGAAACCCGTGGCATGAAGAAAGGGCGCAATTTGCTCCCTTATCCTCGCTTTGGCAGAAGGAGAGGGATTCGAACCCCCGAATGCTCACGCATCAACGGTTTTCAAGACCGCCGCTTTCGACCGCTCAGCCATCCTTCCTTATCCGCTTTTATTAACATACCATAATTTCCGCAAAAACGCAACAAATTTACGCGAAATCGCCGCCGCGACCGGATTTTCGCGGCGGCTTTTCAGCCTTGTATCGGCGTTTTCGATCCTGCGTTGCTTCCCCTATTCTTCAAACCGCTCGATCGAAACACCCGCTTCTTCGAAAAGCTGCAGCGCGAAAGCGTCCGGATAGCCGTGCCTGTAATACACCTTCTTCACGCCGGAATTGATGATCATACGCGCGCAGATGACGCACGGCTGATGCGTACAGTACAGCGTAGCGTTTTCCAGACTTACCCCCAGTTTCGCCGCCTGAATGATGGCGTTCTGTTCCGCATGCACCGCATAGCACACTTCCTGCATGGTGCCGCTGGGGATGTTTTTTTTGCGCCTTAAACATTCCCCGCGCTCCGCGCAGCTTTTCACCCCCGCGGGCGCGCCGTTGTAACCCGTAGTCAAAATGCGTTTGTCCCGCACGATGACCGCGCCTACGTGCCTGTTTTCCTGAAAACAACTCGACCATCCGGCGACCGTTTCCGCAAGTTCCATAAACCGTTTATCCCATTTATCCATCGCTTTTCTCCGACCTTTTTATATATCATATCATATAAATTCCGCCTTGACAACACCCCGAAACAAATTACGACAAATTTTTCTTAAAATATTGCGTTTAAGTGGTTGACAAATGTTTTTTAATGTATATAATATAAGTTAGCACTTGAAAGTAAAGAGTGCCAAAACAAGAAAAACTTTATGGAGGACGCAACTATGAAAATAAAACCTTTATTCGATAAAGTCGTGGTGGAAGCCACGGAAATCGAAGAGAAAACGAAGAGCGGATTCATTCTGCCCTCCGCCTCGCAGGAAAAGCAGCAGACGGCGCGCGTCGTCGCCGTAGGCCCGGGGGGCGTGATCGACGGCAAGGAAGTTACCATGCAGGTCAAAGAGGGGGACGTTGTTCTCTATTCCAAATACGCCGGCAGCGAATTCAAAGTGGACGGCAAGGAATTCACCATCATCAAACAGAGCGACATTCTCGCAATCGTAGAATAATCGAAGGAGGCGCATGCAATCATGGCTAAACAGATCAAAAACGGAGAAGAAGCAAGAAAGGCGTTGCAGAAGGGCGTGGATACCCTTGCCAACACCGTTAAAATCACATTGGGGCCGAAGGGCAGGAACGTGGTGCTCGACAAGAAATACGGCGCCCCCCTCATCACCAACGACGGCGTAACCATCGCCAAGGACATCGAACTTGAGGACGTTTTCGAAAATATGGGCGCGCAGCTCGTGAAGGAAGTTTCCACCAAGACCAACGACGTTGCCGGCGACGGCACCACGACGGCGGTTGTTCTGGCGCAGGCGATGATCGAAGAAGGTCTTAAAAACGTCGCGGCGGGCGCCAACCCCATCATTCTGAAAAAGGGCATTTCCGGCGCGGTGGAAGTGGCGGTGGACGAACTCAAAAAGATCTCCCGCACGGTCAGCGACAAAAAGTCCATCACGCAGGTCGCGGCAATCTCCGCCGGCGACGAATCGGTGGGCGAACTGATTTCCGAAGCGATGGAAAAGGTCGGGAAGGACGGCGTCATCACCATCGAAGAGAGCAAGACCATGAAGACCGAACTTACCACGGTGGAAGGCATGCAGTTCGACCGCGGCTATGTTTCGGCGTATATGGTAACCAATACCGACAAGATGGAGGCGGTGCTCGAATCCCCCGTGATCCTCATCACCGATAAGAAAATTTCCTCCATTCAGGAAATTCTGCCGGTCATCGAGCCCATCGCGCAGCAGGGCCAGCGCCTGCTGATCATCGCGGAGGACGTGGAAGGCGACGCGCTTGCGGCGCTCGTCGTGAACAAACTCAAGGGCGTGTTCAACTGCGTTGCCGTCAAAGCACCCGGGTTCGGCGACAGGAGAAAGGCGATGCTGGAAGATATTGCCGTGCTGACGGGCGGCACCGTCGTTTCCTCCGACATGGGTTACGAGTTTAAAGACGTTACTCCCGACATGCTCGGCAGGGCGGGCAGCGTGAAGGTCGACAAGGACAACACCACCATCATCGACGGTGCCGGCGATCCCGCCGCCATCGAGGCGAGAAAACAGTCCATCAAAGCGCAGATCGCGGAGACCACTTCCGATTACGACAAGGAAAAATTGCAGGAACGCTTGGCGAAACTCGCCGGCGGCGTAGCGGTCATCAACGTGGGCGCGGCGACGGAAGTCGAAATGAAGGAAAAGAAACTGCGCATCGAGGACGCGCTCAACGCGACCCGCGCGGCGGTGCAGGAAGGCATCGTGCCGGGCGGCGGCATCGCGCTGCTTTCGGCGATCCCCGCTCTGGAAACATACGCATCGAAACTCGAAGGCGACGAAAAGACCGGCGCGAACATCGTTCTGAACGCCGTAAAGGCGCCGCTGAAACAGATCGCGGACAACGCGGGGCTTGACGGTTCCGTCATCCTCTACGAGGTCCTCAAAGCAGGCAAACCCAATTACGGGTTCAACGCCCTCACCAACAAGTACGTGGACATGATGAAAGAAGGCATCATCGACCCGACGAAGGTTACGAGGAGCGCGCTCGAAAACGCGGCGTCGGTGGCGTCCATTTTCTTAACGACGGAGAGCATCGTCGCCGATATTCCCGAAAAAGAACCCGCAGCCGCTCCGCAGGGCGGTATGGGCGGCATGTATTAAGCCGAAAAAACAGCGACAAAAAATGCGCGATCGTGCGATCGCGCATTTTTTTATTCGTTTTCAGTCGTCTGCCGGCGGCGTTACAGGATCTTCATGTCGTTCGCCAAAACGTCCGTACCGTTGTGGCAGGTGAGCACGGTGCATTCGTCGCCGACGATTTGATACGGGTTTCCCGTTCCGTGAAAGGACACCGCCGCGTGATAATGGTTGCCGAACTTTTTGCCGTCCTTTTCCACGCTTATCGGTTCGCTCCAATGCAGCAGATCGCGTGAAGTTCTGATTTCCATGTAATCGGCGCAAAGTTGCGTTACGTTGCCGAAGTTGACGGGCGAAGAAGTCAGCAGATAACATTGCGCCTTTTCGCTGTAAGCCACCCGCGCGTGCCATGCGTTTTGCAGAACGGGCGTTTCCTTGCCGAAATTGCCCGCCTCGCAGAACGCGCCGTCGTAATACTTGACGAAATCCCCCATCACGCCGTCTTTGCGCATTCTCGTCCTTGCGACGCAGACGTCGCACCCCGTCCATACCCATTGATCGATATCGATGGTGATGACGTTATAAAAGAGATACAAATACCCGTCGTTTGCGGGATAGAGGGAAAAATCCCCGCTGCCCAGTTTGATGACGCCCCCTTTCTGACCGATCACGTTGACGCCGTCGGGATTGAAACGCTCGGAAAAGCAGACGGTTTCCGCAGTGAGTACCCAGCGGTCGAAGGTCCAGTCTTTCCCCTCGTTATCGGAATGCATCAGCCCGATATGGCGGAAATCGGAATCGGCTTTCGGCGTTACGCAGTAGCCCTGCGCGTCGTACGCCGTCCCCTTTCCGTTCCAGCCCGATTCGTTGTGGAAAAAACAGAAAAAGCGGTTGGTTACGGGGCAGATATACAACCCGAACGGCCAGACGGAACCGCGCGCCTTCACGCCCTCGGGATAACGAATGCCGGAAAACGCGTAATCGGCGTGCCCCACGCAGAAGTTGAGCGATATGGGGTAAAGTTGCTTCATATCGGTTAAATCGTTCCCGCAGAACATGCCGATGTGCCCCGCGTGCGAATGCCCCGCGATCGCCCAGAGTTTGCCCGCGGCGTCGCGGCAGAAGGGCACGGTGCCGTCCTGATAAACGCCGATCTCGTTGAGAAACGGGCTTTTGTAGGTTTCGCCGATTTCGATTTTTCTGCCTTTGAGTTGATTCACGTCTTTATTCCTCCTCACGATCGTTTTTTTCGTTCTTTTCCGCACACGGTAGCCGTTTCAACTTTCTGACGACGGTATACATATAGACGATCAAAATCAGCACGATAAGCAGACTGATCGCCGACATCACCTGCTGCGCGTAGACGTCGAATCCTAAAAATTGATTGCCGCTTTCCTGTATGTAGGTAACGAGCGGACTTAAACACAGCGTAGCCAAAAATCCGGCGAA
>CALVUL010000071.1 GCA_944363555.1 uncultured Clostridia bacterium | reverse complement strand
CGTGCGCTCGACGTAACACGGCAGATGGATGCGGTGGATCTTCTCCCCGCCCTGCGCAAGCCCGTCTGCAACGGCGTTCCAGTCGCGCGCCTCCATGCAATGGCTGACCACGCCGCTGCTCATCAGCCCGACTTTCGCGCCCGTCCCCGCGCGCTTCACCGTTTTCCCGATAAATTCCGCCGTATCCGCCATCGTTTCGCGGCTGACATCCAGCCACGCGCGTTTCACCGCCTCGTCCGCATTTTTGCCGAAAAGTTTATCCTTAAATTCTTCCCGCGTGTAGTTCGCGCCGAGTTTTTCGTTGTATTTTTTCATGTGCAGCGGGCAAAAACAGCCGCCGTATTCCAGATCGCCGTGGTTGTGCAGGCGGAAATCGTCCTCCACCCAGACGACTTCCGGACGGACGGTTTTCAGCAGATACGTGTAAAAATCCGCGAAATACGCCCGCCAGTTTTCATCGAGAGGGCATACTGTCGAAGTGCCCTTTTTGCCGTTATAATCCTCCATCAGCGTGAAATCCTGCCCCGCTTTCAGCGCGCGGCAGCGGTCGGTATGCCCGATTTCCATCCAAGGATTTAAACTGACGGATATACCGAGGGCGGTGAATTTTTCTTTGGCGCGCAGCATGGTGTTCAGCCACGACGCGGCCTCCTCTTTCGTCATGTGCCCCACGTTGTATTCTTCCGCGTTGATAAAGAGCATCACGTTTTTAAAACCGTATTTTACGCAGAACGCCGCGACGCTTTCGATGCGTTCCTCCGCCAGATCGTCCGGCACGATCTGTATCCTTAAACAGTGTAAAAATTCCTTCATATTCCACCTTTTCGCTTCCGCCCTTTCAGTATACGGGAAAACAAAGGAAAAGTCAATAGCATTTTTTTATTTTTGTCTATAATTTTTTTATCTGCCTTTTATCTGCGGAAAAAAATGCCGGAAAGCGATCTTTCCGGCAAAACACTCATTTTTCCTTCCGTTCGAGGGGGCGCATTCTCCGCTTTTCCCCTTTCTTCGCAAGCAGTACGCTGACGATCAGAAGAACGGGGAAGATCGTTGCGAAGATCAGCCCGCGCTGCAGATCGTCGCCGAACGCGCCGGAAACCAGCCCTACGAGCGTCGGCCCCGCGGCGGCGCCGGCATCGCCGAAGAGCGCAAGCATCGCAAAGAGCGCCGTTCCGCCGTTTCTGACCGACTTTGCCGCAAGGCTGATCCCGCCCGGCCACATGATGCCGACGGAAAAGCCGCACAGCCCGCATGCCGCCAGCGACAGCGCGGGCAGGGGCGAGAGGGAAACCAGTACGTACGAAAGGACGCAAAGACCGGCGCAGAAGATCATGAACGCGGGCAAATTGAGTTTCCCGCTGAACTTCGCGTAAGCGGAACGGCTGACGCCCATCATCACCGCGAACAGACACGGACCGAGCAGATCCCCTATCGTCTTATCCACGCCGAGCGCGCTCTCCGCAAAGGCGGAAGCCCACTGGCTCATGGCGATCTCCGCCGCACCCGCGCTCATCATCAGCAGGGCGAACACCCAAAAGAGTTTCACGGAAAACAGTTCTTTCAGCCCGATGCCCTTCTCGTTTTCCTCCTTGGTGTTGTAGATGGGCACGAAACAGAAATACAGCGCGTCGAAAAGCGGCACCGCCGCCCACGCCGCGGCAAGCCACTTCCAGTTTTCGATACCCGCCGTCACGAAAAACAGCGTGGAAAGGGCGATGACCGCCACCACGCCCCAACTGTAAAAGGAATGCAGAAAACTCATCGAGGCGGATTTGTTCTTCGTGGGGCAGCTTTCCACGATGGGGCTGACGAGCACTTCGTCCAGCCCGCCGCCGATCGCGCACAGAATCACCCCGATGAGGATGCCCGTGTAGGGATCGGGCAGAAGATCGGGCAGAAACCCCAGCCCCAGCAGCCCGAAAACGGCAAAAAAATGCGCCGCCACCGCGGCGGTGCGGTAACCGATTTTATCGATGAGTTTTGCCGAAAGCAGGTCGATGACAAGTTGCAGCGCGAAATTCAGGGTGATGAGCAGCGTGATCTTTTCCAGCGCAATGCCGTAAACCGACTGAAAAGTGATGAACAAAAGCGGCGCGAAGTTGTTCACGATACCCTGCGTAACGTAACCGATGCAGCTCGCCGCGACGGTGTGTTTGTGATTGGTTTTTATCGACATTGTATTCTCCGAAAATTTTCTTCCTGTTCAGTATATTTTTCCGCAGGCTTTTTTGTTCGCGCCTTCGCCCGCGCAAAAACGCCGCGGCGGTCCGTAAAAGCCGCCGCCCGAAGGCGGCGGACGCTGCGTATTATTATACTATAAAGTAAAGCGGCGCGCAATGTTTTGACGGCAAAAAACGCCGCTCCTTTTCCGTAATTTTTTCAAAAAAACGCGCCGCGAAAGTTTTTCCCTTTGCGGCGCGAACCGATGCTGCCGGTTTATTTGCCCAAAATGTCTTTGACGCTTACCGAGCCTTTTTCAAAACGCGGCGGCAGTTTTCTGCCGCACACGGCAACGCTTTCAAACAGCGGCTTTGCGGCGATGTATTCGTCTTTGCCCGGGCAGACGGGATAAAACCCCATCGCCGTAAAAACATACCATGCCGCCATGCTGCCGTTATCCTCGTCCCCGGGAAAACCCGTTTCTTCCCAAGAAAACGCCTCGTTTGCGATTTTTTCCGCCCAATATTCCGTCTTTTCCCGTTCGCCCAGCATGGCGAACAGATACGGCAGATGGAAAGACGGCTGGTTGGAAACGGCGCACTGCCCGAAATCCCGCACGCCCATTTCCGTCATCTCGTGGATCTCCCCGCCGTATCCGCCGGCGCGGTAACGGGGTTTTTCGGCGAAAAGCGCGTCCAGTTTCCCGATCAGATTCGCCCTGCCGCCGTAAAGCGACGCCAGCCCTTCGACGTCGTGATAAACGCCGAAGCCGTTCTGCCACGCGCCCCCTTCGCAGTAATCGCCGCCCCACGCGAAGGGATCGAATTGGGCGCGCATCTTCCCCGCGCTGTCCTTTCCGCGCAGGAAACCGCTTTCCGCGTCGAAGAGATTTTTATAATTTTTCGACCGCGCGTAAAACGCCGCGGCGGTTTTTCGTTCGCCCAGTTTTTCCGCAGCCTGCGCGATGCAGAAATCGCAGTAGGCGTAATCCAGCGTGGCGTTCACGCTTTCGCCGAAGAGATCGCAGGGCACATAACCGAGCGCGTTATATTCGGCGCACGCCGCCCGCCCCCGCGCCGGCGTGCCGGAAGGGGTGTTTGCCTGTTTGCACATCGCGGCGAGCGCCGTTTTCGCCAGATCTCCCCCGATCACGCCCTTGACGATCGCGTCGGAAAGCACCGCCTCGATCAGCGTGCCGGGCATGATGCCGTATTCGCCCGGGGAAAGCCACCGCGTCAGCCAGCCGGTATCGAGATAATAATTGACGAAGCCCTCGCACATCTCGGCGTATTCTTCCCGCGCATCGCGGCGAGAAACGCATAGAGAAAATAAAAAGGACGCGCTTCCCCGCAGACGCCGAACATCCCGAAACGGATCGGCACCTCGTTCCAGTATCGCTGCATCACGTACGGATCGCCGTAAAACGAATCGAACTGTCCGTTTACGACAAACTGATCCCAGACGTGATAAAAAAACGTATATACGTCCTTTTCCCGCAGCATCTCGATGAGAGATGCGCCCAGACAAGCCGCCCGCGCGGGGTCGTACGCAGCCTCTTCCACGCTTTCCTTTTCATAGCCCTTGTTCATTTCGGTAACGAACATTTCGATGCGCTTTTCGAGAAAATATTTTTGCAGAAGTTTCCGGTTATAGTCGATGAGTTCGAGATGTTCTTCGGGAATATCGGAATATTTATGCCACGAAATGAAATCCGGCGCCCTGCCGATCCGCTTGCAGAAAGCGAGCAATTCCTCCGCGACGGGGCTCTTTCCGTCGGCGACCGCAGGGCCCCCGATCTTTGCCGCGGGAAAAGCTTTTAAAACGGCGTTCGCCGTGATTTCGTAAAACCGGCTGTACTCGCCGGCGTTCTCTGTCAGATACGGGCAGCCGCCGTTTTCCCCGATATCCGTTTCGTTGCCGATTTCCCAATGGGTAACCAGTTCGCTTTCCACGGAATACTGCCGCACCACCGCCTCCACCAGCGCCTGCCAGCCGGCGACATCGTCGGGAATGACTTTGCGCTGGTCTATCGCGCCGCCGAAAAGTTCGGGCGGTTTGAAGCAGATGCACGCTACGATTTTCGCGCCCGTCTCCGCAAGCGAGCGCATGTACGGATCCAGCAGGGAAAAATCGTATCGACCCTCCCCGCGATAAATGCGGAAATATTCCTGTATAAAGGTACGGATATAGCGGGGCTTTAATTTTTTCAACCCGTTCACGACGCGCGGCGGCAGCGGATAAGCGTTGATGCCCCCGTGCCCCAGCGCATGCATATACCCGCGAAAATCCCCTTTTTCATCGCTTAAATCGACGGTTATCTTTACTTTTTTGCAAAGCGAATAGTCTTTCATTTTTCTGCCTTTTTCTTTTATTCTACATCGTTATTTCGGCAAATTCCTACCGAATATCGGTCTTTGCCTTTCGGTTTTTGACGTATTTCGCCTTCGGCGGCATGCGGCTGCCGGCGTTTTGACCGCTCTTTTATCCGATAATTCGGGTTTTTGCTATGTTTGCGCAGTGTTTCACGTTCGTTGTCGCTTGTTATTTTCAGCGCGTTTTAAGCTACCTTTTGTAGGGATTTTGCGGATTTAAAAGGGCATATATCTTCCCGTATCGGCAGACTGCTATTATTCAAAGACTGTTTAAAATACAATATCGTGCCGTTCATTATCGACGAAGAATTAAAACTGTTTTACTATCGCGGTTTAAAGGAATGGGAAAGTGAACGCGGCTATTTACGCGATACCTGCCTGACGGCGCAAGATAAATTCAAACTTTATCTTGACTATTTTAAAATAAACCGCGAATGATGCGGCAGTCCAAAAATGCATCTTTTCAAATCCGGATTCACGAATAACCGCGTTTGCCGTAAAAACAGACTCTGCGGGGATGCGCTCCGTAAACCTTAATCAAACATTACAGGGGCGACGCCTACCCCCTTTTTAAAACGCAAAGCGAAATTCGCCGAAACCCGCGGCATGAAGAAAGGGCGCAATTTGCGCCCTTATCCTCGCTTTGGGTTTAGTGGATAAAAATGCTACTTCTGTCACTATTGATGATTGATGCTATTTTTTATCGTTTTATTGCAAAAACAGAAAAACGCCTATTGCTATCTAACCATTGGGTTTCGGATTGCAATAGGTGCATCAATTAACTTTTATTCTCTTTAAATATAACGCTCTATTTGTTTGAACTGTTCTTTATTCAAATTTTTGATTTGGTCGTTAAAAACAATGTCGTCCTCAGTAATAGAATTAATACAAGGCGTTATCCAACCATGATCCTCAAAATCAAAACCATACCTTAATAAAAGTATATAAAATTGGCTATTAGTTTCATATTTTATATAATTTTGAAGTGCTTTCGCTATCAAATCTTTTGTTTCTTGTTAATAAATTTCTAATGCTGCATTAATTGGATCAACAAGCGATAATGATATAACTTTATCCAAATAGTCGTAAGTATCATAAACTAATCTATCATAATCACATTTAATTATAGGAGTATTTTCCGGAAACAACGGAAACAATCCTTTATCTTATCTGTTGACCCAAAAAACGGTGCAACATGAACAATTCCGTTTTCTATATCAACGCAAATTCGTTGATGACAGTTTTCACATTTTGTTACTCAGTTTTTAACAAACTCGGCTTGAAGTAAAGTGGCAGAACACAACGGACGGCAAGCATATACCTTTACTATCGGATCTTTAAATGTTTCTTTTGTTTATCTTTCATTCATTTTATCCCCGCTCCCGTTT
>CALVUL010000070.1 GCA_944363555.1 uncultured Clostridia bacterium | reverse complement strand
GGCGGCGCGCGGGGTTTATCTTTTTCCGCGTTTTCCCGTCTCTTTGCAAACGGGCGTTTATGCAACGCCGCATAAACGCCCGCCGGTTTTTACTTCGCCATTTTTTGCATACGGAACATGCCGTCCTTGCGGACGGGCGAAATAGGGAAAGAGACGGGGATACGCCTCCGCGAACCGCTTTTCGTAAAAACGAGGGAGCGGGCAGGATACGGCGTAAAACGGCAAGCAAAACGGGGCAGGTTTCCCTGCCCCGTTTTGCTTGTTTTTTATTTCGCATATTCCGTGGCGCGCCATTCGCGGATGACGTTGACTTTGATCTGCCCCGGGTATTCCAGTTCGCTTTCGATCTTCTTGGCGATCTCCTTGGCGAGGAACATCGTCTTTGCGTCGTCCACCTGATCGGGTTTGACCATCACGCGGATCTCCCTGCCCGCCTGAATGGCGTAACACTTATCCACGCCTTTGAACTCGCCGGCGATCTCTTCGAGCCGCTGCAGGCGTTTGACGTAGTTCGTGGTGGTTTCCCTTCTCGCCCCGGGGCGCGCGCCGGAAACGGAATCCGCCGCGGCGACCAGAACCGCCTCGATGGTCTTGGGTTCCACGTCCCCGTGGTGCGATAAGATCGCGTTGACGACAACGTGGTTTTCCTTATATTTCTTGGCGAGGTCCGCGCCGATCTGCATGTGCGTGCCTTCCACTTCGAAATCCACGGCTTTGCCCAGATCGTGCAAAAGCCCCGCGCGTTTCGCCATATTCACGTCGCAGCCGAGTTCGGCAGCCATCGTGCCCGCAAGATGCGCGACTTCCAAGGAATGCCGAAGCACGTTCTGGCCGTAACTCGTTCTGAATTTCAGCCTGCCGAGCAGTTTGATGATCTCGGGGTGCAAGCCGAACAGCCCGCACTCGAACATCGCGTTTTCGCCGTACTGTTTGATTTCCGCATCCAGTTCCTTCCGGACCTTTTCCACCGTCTCCTCGATTCTCGCGGGGTGGATTCTGCCGTCGGCGATGAGTTTTTCCAGCGCGATGCGCGCAACCTCCCTTCTGACGGGGTCGAAACCGGAAAGGATAACGACTTCCGGCGTATCGTCGATGATGAGTTCGATCCCCGTGGCGTTTTCCAGCGTGCGGATGTTTCTGCCCTCCCTGCCGATGATGCGCGCTTTCATATCGTCGTTGGGCAGGGGTACGACGGAAACGGTGATCTCCGTCGCCTGTTCCGTGCTGCACTTCTGAATGGCGAGGGAAACGATCTCTTTCGCCCGCTTATCCGCCTCTTCCTTGGCGTCGCTCTCGATCTGGCGCACCAGACCGGCGGCGTCCTTCTTCGCCTCGTCCTCCATCGCGGCGACGAGTTCCGCTTTCGCCTCGTCGCGCGACATCTGCGCGATCTTTTCGAACTCGGCAAGCATCTTTTCGTGCTGGCCGCTGATTTCAGCCAGCTTTTTGTCCATTTCCGCTTCCTTGTTCTTTAAGTTCTGCTGTTGCCTGTTGATCTCCTCGTTCCGTTTCAGCAAACCTTCTTCCTTCTTGTCCAGCACGTCTTCCTTCTGCACAAGGCGGTTTTCGATTTTCTGAAGTTCCGCGCGCTTTTCCTTCGATTCGCGCTCGAACTCGTTGCGAAGTTTCAGCTCCTGTTCTTTCGCCTCTAAAATTGCTTCTTTTTTGATGGATTTACTTTCAATCCGCGCGTCCTCGAGCATCTTGCTCACGACGGAATCGATTTCTCCCAACCGTTTATCGGTCTTTTTTTTGCGGAGATAATACCCCAGCAAAAAACCGCAAACACCGACCACAACCGCTGCGCCGGCGAGGATCCCGATCCATCCCCCCGTCGGCAAGCCGGCCAAGAACAGGGAGCTTGCAAAATTTGCCATAAATAAGCCCTCCTGTTTTCACGCGCGGCATCGCTGCCGTACGCGTTATTTTTATGTTTTAATTTTATAATATTTGCGCCCGTTTGTCAATTAAATCCGTTTTACAAACGAAAAATAAAATATTTTCCTTCCCCCTTCGGAACATCACGCCTCTTTGCTTTCCTGCGCCTGTTCCGCCGCGGGTTCCTTCTTCGGGTTCGCCGCCGCGCGGATCTTTTCTTCCATTTCCGCGGCGAGGTCCGGATTGTTTTTCAGAAGTTCGCGCGTCTTGTCGCGCCCCTGCCCGATCTTGTCGCCGTTATAGGAAAACCACGCGCCGCTCTTTTCTATCACGCCGTAGGTCACGCCGAGGTCGATCAGACAGCCTTCGCGGCTGATGCCTTCCCCGTAAATGATGTCGAACTCCGCCGTCTTGAAGGGGGGCGCGAGTTTGTTTTTCACGATCTTCGCCTTGGTGTGGTTGCCGAACTGCCCTTCGGCGTCTTTGAGGGCGTCCGCCCGCCTGACGTCGATGCGCACGCTGGCGTAGAATTTCAGCGCCTTGCCGCCCGGCGTGGTTTCGGGATTGCCGAACATGACCCCCACCTTTTCGCGCAGCTGATTGATGAAGATGACGCAGGTCTTGCTCTTGTTCGTGATGCCGGCGAGTTTTCTGAGCGCCTGCGACATCAGCCGCGCCTGCAAGCCGACGTGGGAATCCCCCATCTCCCCTTCGATCTCCGCCTTGGGCGTGAGCGCCGCCACGGAGTCCACGACGATGATATCCACCGCGCCGCTGCGGATGAGCGAATCGGTGATGTCCAGCGCCTGTTCGCCGGTATCCGGCTGGGAAACGTATAATTCGTCCAGTTTGACGCCGAGGTTTTTGGCGTATACGGGATCGAGGGCGTGCTCCGCGTCAATAAACGCGGCGATGCCCCCCGCCTTCTGCGCTTCGGCGATGGCGTGCAGCGCCACGGTCGTTTTACCGGAGGATTCCGGCCCGTAGATCTCGATGATCCTGCCGCGGGGCAGCCCCCCGATGCCGAGGGCGACATCCAAGGAAAGGCAGCCCGACGGGATGACCTCGATGGTCGTATCCCCCGCGCTGTCGCCGAGGCGCATGATCGCGCCCTTGCCGTACTGCTTTTCGATCTGCACGAGAACGCTTTCCAGCGCCTTCGCCTTTCCGTCTTCCGTCTTTTTCTTCTCTTCCATGTTTTCTCCTTTCTTCGTAACTTATAATTCGCCTTCGCGGATATAGGATATGGCGTAATACAGCGCCGTATTTTTCGCCGTTTCGGTGATCTCTTCCCTGTCGCCGGAAAAGTTCATCTTGTGCACGTGGACGCCGCTCCTGCCGCCCACGGCGATAAACGCCAGCCCCACGGGTTTTTTCGTATCGTCCGACTGCGGGCCGGCGATGCCCGTGGTGGCGACGGCGACGTCGGTTTCCGGATCTTCCAGCAGCCCCGCCGCCATCCGGAACGCCGTCTGCGAACTGACCGCGCCGAACTGTTTCAGCGTCTCTTCTTCCACGCCGAGCCGCTTCGTTTTGGCGTGGTTGCTGTACGCCGTAATCCCTTCGTTGACCACGCCGCTCGCCCCTGCCACCGAAATGAGCGCCGCGGCGACCCTGCCCGCCGTGAAGGATTCCGCGAAGGAAATCTTCCTTTTGTGCAGCGAAAGCAGGTTGAACAGGCATTGCCCGAGGGTGAAATCCTCTTCCGCATAGATGCGTTCGCTGAACGCGGATACGATGTGCCGCACCGCGTCGTCGGCGAGCATCTTCGGCGTATTGTTGTCGTAAACGAGGTTGAGCCGCACGTCCCCGAACGCGTATTCCACGTTGAACTCGATCTTGTTTTTCGCTATCTTTTTCGCCTCTCTGAGGACGGGTTCGAGTTCGCTTTTTTTCACGCCGAAAAGTTTCAGCGTGAGTTTGTCGTAGCGGATCTTGTACTTCTTCTCGAAATAGGGCAGGATGTAGTTGACGCACATCGCCCCGAAGGCTTCCGGCTCGTTGGGCAGCAGGGTAACGGTATAATCGCCTTCCGCCAAAAAGCCCTGAAACACCCCTTTGAAATTGGGGATGACCGTGCTCCCTTCCGGCAGAAGGGCGTATTCCGAGCCGCCGGTTTTCCCCGTCTTTTCGTTGTATTCCTCGATGAACTTGCGGGCGTTTACGTTTTCCGCAAGCCCCACGCCCAGTTTTTTGGCGATAAAGCCCTTCACGTCGAAAGTCGTTTCGTCGGAACAAAGAATGACGATGTTGTCGTATACCTGTTCGAGTTCGCCGAAACGCTTGCCGAAACCGAGATCGTCCTTTACCGAAAGCACGGTAATATCGTCCACGTGGATGCCGCCGGCGTTGAACGCCCAAACAAGGCTTTCTTCCGCCTTCGGCGAATAGTTGAGATGAATATCCCGAAAACTGATCAGCGCCGTTTTCATTTTTCCTCTTTGAGCACGGCGAAGTTTTTCACGATATAATGCACGCCGGAAACGACGGTGAGCGCCGCCGCCACGGCGAGCAGGATAAAGCCCGCGAGCAGCAGGGGATCGACGGCGAGATCGAAAAACCGTTCCCCGCCGACGAGCAGCACCGCGATGGCGCAGTCCTGAAACACCGTTTTGATCTTGCCGATCTTATCGGCGGCGAGCACCAGACTGCGGGAAGCCGCCACCGTGCGGAATCCGCTGATGATGAGTTCGCGCGCCAAGATCACGGCGACGATCACCCCCCACAGCGGCAGCCAGAAACCGCCTTCCGCGGGGAAGAGAATGTTTTCGTCCGTCAGCATGACGATGAACGCCGTGGAAACCAGCACCTTGTCGGCGATGGGATCCAAAAACTTGCCGAGGTTGGTAACCATATTGTACTTGCGCGCGATATGCCCGTCCACGAAATCCGTACAGGCGGCGATTGCGAACGCCGCCGCGGCGGCGACGTAATGGAAGGGAAATTCCACGTAAAAGAGCACGACGAAAACGGGGATCAGGCAGATCCGCGCCAAAGAAAGTTTGTTCGGTAAATTCATGTCAGACTTTATACTTCCTTTCATAGATCACGACGAGTACGCCCGAAGTTTCGAGATGCGTTCTGTACACGCGCCAGCCGTCCTCCGCCAGTTTGTTCATCTCCGCTTCCGCTTTTTTCAGCCTTTTGTAGGTTGCGACTTTGTATTCGTATTCCTGCATAAGATACCCCTTTGTTTTATTTTTTTTCGAAAACGCCGTAAAGGTCGTAATCTTCATATCCCGTAACGCGCACGCGGACGGTGTCCCCCGCGCCGAAATCCCCCGCGCCCGTAAAATATACCGCGCCGTCCACGGCGGGGGCGTTGCAGTACGCCCTGCCCGCCCAGCAGACGCCTTCGAAGGAATCGACGCACACGTCGAGCACCTTCCCTTTCATTTCCGCCAGCAGTTTCGCGGCGATTTCCTTCTGCACGGCGTAGAGTTTCTTCACCCGCGCCGCTTTCACCCGCGCGGGGATCTGGTCTTTGAGCCGCGCCGCGGCGGTATCCGGCTCTTTCGAATAGGCGAAAAAACCCGCGTTGAAGAGTTCCGCCTCCCTTAAAAAATCGCACAGGCGGGAAAAAGCCGCCTCGCTTTCGCCGGGGAATCCGGCGATGAAGGTGCTGCGCACCGCGATACCCGGCACGCGCGCTTTCAGTTTTCTGACGAGGGCGAGATTGCTCTCGTACGTCCCTTTGCGGTTCATCCGTTTCAGAACGCCGTCGTCGGCGTGCTGCAGGGGGATGTCTATGTATTTCAGCACCTTGCCGTTTGAAGCGATCTCGTCGATGAGTTCCTCGCTCACGCTTTCCGGATAGCAGTATAAAAGGCGGATCTTTTCCACGTTTTCCAGCGCGGAAAGTTTCCCGATCAGCCGCACGAGGTTTTCCCCGCCGCCGAGATCCGCGCCGTACTTCGTAACGTCCTGCGCGACGAGGATGAGTTCCTTTACATGCCCCAGCCCCCGCGCTTCCCGCAGAAGCTGTTCTTCGGGAACCGAGCGGTACGCGCCGCGTATCTTGGGGATCAGACAGTAGGTGCAGAAATTCGAACACCCGTCCGCGATCTTCAGATAAGCGTAATTTTCCGTCGTGCGGACGCGCGGGCAATCGGGCTCGCCGCGGGGCGCGCCGACGATGTTCAGCCGCCCGCTCCGATAACTTTCCTCGATCGCCGCCGGCAGTTTTTCGTAATCGGAAATGCCGGCGAACACGTCCGCTTCGGGCAGACCGTTCCACAGATCCTTGACGAATTTCTGCGGCAGGCAGCCCGTTACGACGAGTTTTTCGATCTTCCCTTCCTCTTTGCGCCGCGCTAAGGCGAGGATCTCGTCGATCGCCTCCTTGCGGGAGGCGTTTAAAAACGCGCAGGTGTTGACGACGACGATATCCGCCTCCCCGATCTCCGGCGTCAGCCGGTAGCGTTCCGACAGGAGAAAGAGCATCTTTTCGGTATCGACGCGGTTTTTATCGCACCCCAAAGAGATGACGCCGACTTTCTTTCGCATATCTTTTTCCATTCGTTACAGTTCGCCGTATTTTTCCTCGAATTCTTCCTTGGTGATGAGCACCTGCCGCGCGCGGCTGCCGTCGAAGGGGGAAATGTAACCCAGCCTGTCCATCTGATCGACCAGAGAACCGGCTTTGGAATACCCCACCGAAAAGCGCCGCTGCAACATGGAGATCGACGCGCTGCCCGTGGTGATGACGTGCCTTAACGCTTCCACGAAAAGTTTGTCGTCGCTGACGTTGCGCTCGGTAACGGCGTCGTCCTCTTCCGACTCCGATTCCTTGGGGCGGATCGATTCCTCGATCGCCTTGGCGGCGGCGTCGTTGAAATAACTTTCGTTGTTTTCCTTGATATAGGCGACGATGCTCTTGACCTCCGAAGAGGAGATATACGCCCCCTGCACGCGCTCGCATTTGGGCATCTGCGCGTTCTTGTAAAGCATATCGCCGTTGCCGAGCAGTTTTTCCGCGCCGCTCTCGCCCAAGATCGTGCCGGAATCCGCCGCGTTGGACACGCGGAAGGCGATACGCGACGGCAAATTCGCCTTGATGACGCCGGTAATGACGTCTACAGACGGCCTCTGCGTTGCCAGCACAAGGTGTATGCCCGCCGCCCGCGCTTTCTGCGAAAGGGAAAGGATCTTTGCTTCCAGATCCCTGCGGTTGTACTGCATCAGATCGGAAACCTCGTCGACGATGATGACGACTTTCGGCACTTTCGGCACGGTGTCGTCGGCGACGTTTTCGTTGTATTCGTTGATGTCGCGCACGCCGCTTTCGCGGAATTTCGCGTAGCGCGCCTCCATTTCGTCCACCGCCCACTGCAAGGTGGCGATGGCTTTCTGCGCGTTGGTGATGATTTCGTCGATCATCAGATGGGGCAGATGTTCGTAATCGTTGAACTCCACCTGTTTGGGATCGACGAGGATGAGCCTGAGTTCTTCCGGCGAATATTTGGTGATCAGGCTGATGATCATCGAGTTCAGGCACACGCTCTTGCCCATGCCGGTTGAACCCGCGACGAGATAATGCGGCCCTTTGGCGAGGTTTTCCGTAACCGCCTCCCCCACGAGGTTTTTGCCGAGGGCGAAGGTGAGCGCGCCGGGCTTATCCTTCTTAAACGTTTCCGATTCGAGAATATCCCGCAGCCCGACGGTGGTTTTTACCCGATTGGGCACTTCCACGCCGACGAGGTTCTTGCCCGGAATGGGCGCCTCGATGCGCACGCCGTTTTCCGATTCCAGCCGCATGGCGATATCGTCCGCATGGTTGGGCACCTTTTTGACGGGCACGCCCGCGGGCAGGGAAAGTTCGTACCGCGTTACCGTGGGTCCGTGCACGTAGTTGACGACCTGCGCGTCGATGCCGAATTCCGAAAGAGTCCGCTCGATCACGTGGCTGCGTTCTTCGTAATCTTCCCGCTGCTGGTTGGGATCCTGCCGATACGCCCTGAACAGTTCGACGGGCGGGCGGTTATACTTCACGCCGATGGGCGGATGGAAACCCTCTTCCGCCGCGGGAGCGGGCTCCTCCTGCGGGGCGGAAAAGGAACGCGCCGATACGCGGGAGGGCGGCATCTCCTCCGCCGCGGCTCTCTCAAACGTCCGTTCCTCCGCCGCGGGTCTCTCAAAAGAACGCTCTTGCGCGGCAGATCTTTCAAACGCGCGTTCCTCCGCGGCGGGTTCGCTTTCCGCAGCGGGCTGCGGGGGCGGCATCTCCGCGGCAAAACGGTTCGCGCCGAGATCGCGCGCGGCATCCCTGCGCGGCGCAAATTCTCCGCGGAAAGGCGGCACGTTGCTCTCCGCCGGCGTTTCTTCGCGGAAGGTCCGCCCTCTGCCGAAATCCCGCGGGGGCGTTTCCTGCGGCGTTTGTTCGGGCGGCTTTCTGCCGAACACCTCGATCTCCGGCCGCGCCGGTTCCTCTTCCGGCTCGGAAATTTCCGTATAGCGGCTGTACGCCTCGCCGCGCTTGCCGGAATCGTCGTCCGTGTATTCCGTTTCGTCGTGTTCAAACATCGGCGGCAGTTCGTTTTTCGCCGTTTCGCTCTGTTTCACCGGTTCGGAAACGCGGGTGTAATCGCCGTTTTCCGCCGCCTTTTTGCCCCCCTTGCCGATGGGATCGAAATTGTAGGTTTTCAGATCGATGACGGATGGGGTCTTGATGTATTCGATCTTCTTTTTGTAATCGTCCTCCGGCGAAACGGCGGTGTTGACGGAATAACCGAGGGAAGGCGCGTTGGCTGCCGATTCCTCCTTCGCCTTGTCGGGATAGAGGATCCTGAAAGCATCCGGCCTTTTCTTTTCCGCCGACTGCTGCCTTTTGGTTTTCAGTTCGAAGTTATCCACCCCGACGTACAGCCCCGGCTTTTGCGGTTCGGGCTCCGGCACGGCGTTTTCCACGGGATAATCCCGAAATTCCAACCCCGCCTGCGCCTTCTTTTCCGCCTTTTTGACGGCAGGCTTTCCCGAAAGAAACGCGCGCACGGTAAAATACAGCGCCAGCGCCAGAAAGATGCCTTCCACCGCGTACGCCCCCGCGTTGCCGAGAAGCCCCGCGAAAGGATAGCATACAACGGCGAAGAGCGCGCCGCCTGCGGTCGCGGAGAGAACCCCCGCGTCCCCCGCGGCGTAAGCCGCGGAAAGATAGGCGCCGTACCCGCCGCCCGCGTCAGCGCGCAGCGCTATAGTATTGATCAGCAGCACGGCGAGCGCCGCGCAAAGGGCGCAGAGGGCGAACTTCTTCCCCGTTTTAAAGAGTTTTTTCCCCGTTACGAGGCGCGCGCCGCCGACATACATCGCCGCGACGCAGACGAACGCCGTATAGCCGAACACGCCGAACATAAAGGCGCTCACGTAATATCCCGGGGTGGAAAAGATCGCGTCCCCCGTGATCATGCACACGAGCAGCAGCGTGGCGAACAAGATCAGCACCATCCCCGCGAATTCTTTGGTAAATATGGAGTTCTGTTTTTTTTCTTCCCGTTTGTCCATTTTTTTCGTTTCGACCCTTTCCTCCGCGCAGCCGGCGCGGGGGAAACATATTCTTTTAAATTATACCAAACATCGGGAGAATTTACAATGCTTTTATAAAACTTTCGTCAAAATTTTTTATCGCCTTTTTTCGATAAAAAAAGAGCGGTTGCCGCTCTTTTGCTTTTTTATGCCTTTTTGTCGAGAAAATACGCCGTCAGGGCGCGCCGCGCTTCGTCTTTGTCCTTCACGGGAATATCCAGCGCCACCAGCCCCCCTTCTATGATCACCGCGCGGGAAGAAAGGTACACCGCCTCGTCGATCTCGTGCGTTACGAAAAGCGCGGTTTTGGGGCGTTCCGCCTGCATCCCCGCGTAAAAGTCCATCAGTTTGTATTTCAGCGTCAGATCGAGGTTGCGGAAGGGCTCGTCCATCAAAAGCAAAGGCGCGTCGTACAAAAACGCCCTTAAGATCGCCACGCGGCGGCTCATCCCCGCGGAAAGGCGCGCGGGGTATTCGTTCATGAAATCCTTCAGCCCCGCCCTCTCCAGCGCCGCCCGCGCCGCGCTTTCCGACGCGACGAGTTTCAGATTTTCCAGCACGCTGAGATGCATGACGAGCCTGTCGTTCTGAAAAACGTACCCAACCTTGTCGGGCAGGTTTTCGATCTCCCCTTTGTATTCCGTCAACCCCGCGGCGATGTTCAGAAGGGTCGTTTTCCCCGCGCCGCTGTCCCCCAAAACCGCCAGCGTTTCGTTCTCCCCCACCGAGAGGGAAAAATCCGAAAACACGACGAGATCGCCGTAGCGTTTTTCGATGTTCTTAAACGTAAGCATAGCGTTTCACCATCGCCCGCGAAAGGGCGCGCGCCGCAAGTTCTATGGCGATGCCCGTCAGGACCACGGCGAGCACCAGCGCCAGCATGTGCGCCGTTTCGAAATTGATTTTATCGGCGTTGAGCTGCGGCCCGATCCCCCGCGCCGCCGCGGCGATGACCTCCGCCGCCACCATCAGTTTGACGTTGAGCGAAAGCCCCGCCCCCGCCGCCAGCACCGCCGAAGGCGCGGCGGCGGGCAGATAGATCTTCAGAAGTTTCGTCCTGAAAGGGATGCGGTACACGCGGCACATTTCCGCCATATCCCGCGTGATGCGGGAAAGGGCGTTTTCCGCATTGGTGTACAGGGTGGGGAAAACCACCAGCATGGTTACGATGACGGCGGCGGCGCGGCTCGACGTCCATAACACCAAAAGCAAAGCCACCGCCACCGTGGGCAGGGCGCGCACGAGGGGGAGCACCGTCATCACGACCCGCGTGAAAACGCGGCTTTTCCGCGCCCCCGCCGCCGCGGCAAACGCCAGCAGAAAAGACGCGGCGAAGGCGATCAGGCTCCTTAGCAGCGTGGAAAAATACCCCGCGTAAAATTCGCCGCTCGTAAACAGCAGGGCGAATTCCTCCGCCACTTTTACGGGCGAGGGCAAAATAATCTCCTCGTTGACCGCCAGCGATAAGCCCGCCCATACGATCACGATGACCGCCGCCGTAAAGAGCGGCGCGAATTTCGGCAAAACGTCCTTTCGTTTCATCTTTTTCTATTCGGCGACGGTGTATTCTACGCCGTTTTTGCGCAGCAGATAGCGGAAGGTGAGATCGGGCACCTGTCCCTGCCCGATCACGCCCACGACTTTGCCGCGCAGATCGGCGAGAGAGGAAATATCCTCGCTGCTCATCACATAGAGATTGCCGTGCGTAACC
>CALVUL010000069.1 GCA_944363555.1 uncultured Clostridia bacterium | reverse complement strand
AAATGAAAACCGCAGGGAAACAAAATCGTTTCCCTGCGGTTTTTTCGTAATATTTTCATAAAAAACACAAAAAATTTTCATAAAAAATACAAAAATAAACGTTGACAAAACCGCCGGCGTATGCTATACTGATCGTAAGGAAAAATCGAGCCCCGCAAAGCGGGGCGAAGGGGAAGATTTATGCGTTACAGTAAAAATTTCATTCAGCGTTCGGCGGTGTTCAACACCTACGACCGCCACGTACCCGCGCCGTATTTCAGAAAAAAGTTTTCGCTTTCCGAAAAACCGCGGCAGGCGGAAATTTCCGTATGCGGGCTGGGTTTTTACCGCCTTTGGCTTAACGGAAAGGAAATCACGAAGGGCATGCTTTCGCCCTATATTTCCAATCCGGACGATATTTTGTATTACGACGCGTACGACGTTGCCGCCCTGCTCGAAGAGGGGGATAACGCGATCGCCCTGCTTTTGGGCAACGGCTTTTTAAACGACCCCGCCGGCGACGTATGGAATTTCGATAAAGCCCCGTTTCGGGACGCGCCCAAGGTAGCCCTTTCTTTGGAAATCGGCGGGGAAACCTTCCTTGAAACGGATACTTCCTTCAAGACCGCCGATTCGCCGATTACTTTCGACGACTACCGCGCCGGCGAACATTACGACGCGCGGCGGGAAATTTCCGGCTGGAACGCGACGGATTTCGACGATGCCGCATGGGATAACGCCGTAACGGCGAAAACCCCGAAGGGCGAACCGCGCACGCCCGTCTGCCCGCCGGTGCGCGCCGTGCGGGAGATCCGCCCCTCGGCGGTGGAAAAATGCGGCGACGGCTGGCGGTATACCTTCCCCGAAAACAACGCCGGCGTTTGCCGTTTGACGATCGACGGCGAAGAAGGGCAGAAAATCAAACTGACGTATGCGGAAGTCGCCGTAAAGGACGGCGTCGATATCGACAACATCGTCAACGGCGGTTTTCCGGACGTAGGGTATCTGCACCGCGACGTGTACGTCTGTAAGGCGGGGAAACAGACCTATACGCCGAGTTTTACCTACCACGGCTTTCAATACGTGTTCGTCGAGGGGCTGAAAGACGGGCAGGCGAAAGAGGACGCGCTCGTTTACGTCGTTATGCACACCGATCTGAAAAGCGCGGGCTCGTTTACCTGTTCGGATGCAATCGTGAACCGTTTGCAGGAAAATACCCGCCGTTCCGATCTGGCGAATTTCGTGCATTTCCCCACAGACTGCCCCCAGCGGGAGAAAAACGGCTGGACGGGGGACGCCGCCCTTTCCGCCGAGCAGTTCATGCTCAATTTCGAAGCGGAAAAGAGTTTCCGCGAATGGCTTTACAACGTGCGCGCCGCACAGACGGAAGAAGGCGTACTTCCCGGGATCGTTCCGACTTCCGGCTGGGGGTTCGCGTGGGGCAGCGGACCCGCGTGGGATACCGCTCTCGTGCAGCTTTGCTATTACGGCTATAAATACACCGCGGATGAAACCGTTCTGCGGGAAAATTTTGAAAGCATCGTCAAATATCTTCGCTATGCGAAAACCAAACTGAACGAAAACGGCTTGCTCGCTTACGGTCTGGGCGATTGGTGCCCCGTCGGCGGATATAACGACGAAGTTAAAACTTCGCTGGAAATCACCGATACGCTGACGATCATCGATACCTGTTACAAAGCGGGCAGGATCGCCGATTTGTTGGGGAAAACCGAAAAAAAAGCGGAGTTTAACGCATTTTACGCGTTATTGAGGGAAAATTTCCGCAAGAAATTCGTGGAAAACGGCGAAATCAAAAAAGAGTTCGCCACGCAGTCCGCCGTTTCGATGGCGCTTTATTACAAGGCGTTTGAAGAAAGCGAACGCGAAACCGCCGTAAAGCAGTTACTCGAACTGATCGCGGAAAAAGGCGATCGTTTCGACGTGGGCGTGCTGGGCGCGCGCACGCTGTTCCGCACGCTGTCCGATTTCGGGCATGACGCGCTCGCTTTGAAACTCATCACGCAAGAGGGATTTCCTTCCTATCGCTATCACCTCGACAGGGGCGCGACCACGCTTTGGGAAAATTTTATCCCGCTTGCGGACGGCGAATATATCCGCACGGCGGACGGGCGCAAACTCGATTCTTTAAATCACCATTTCTGGGGGGATATTTCCGCGTGGTTCTATAAATACATCGCGGGGATCCGCATCAATCCCGCGCTGCAAGATCCGCTCACGGTGGAGATCGCGCCGCATTTTATCGAAGGCATCGATTACTGCCGCGCGGAACGCGCCTATCTCGGCGGGAAGATCGCTGTGGAATGGGAGCGCGGCAAGGACGGCGTGCATGTGAACGTAACTGCGCCGTCAAAGATAAAAATCGTCAGAAAATGGTAAGGCAATGAAGGATTTTCTCGATCGCGCGCAGCGGTTTTTGGAAAGCCGTAATATCAACGTATACAATATCGCGCTGTACGAAAACGGCGAAACGCGTTGCAGAAAACTGCAAAAAGCCAACCGCCTGAACAACGTGTATTCCATATCCAAAAACTTCACGGCTACGGCGATCGGCATGCTTTCGTATCGCGGCGCGCTCGACGTGAACGACCCTGCCGTACGCTATCTCGGCGAATTTCTGCCGCCGCGGCACGCAAAGCAGTGGGAAAAGATCACCGTCGGCAACCTGCTTTCCCATACGTGGGGACAGGGAAAAGGAGATTTTTTCGAGGCGGAACGCTACGCGTTTCGCTATGAAGAGGGGTCCGATCGGCTTATGGGCGAAATTTTTCCGCACGGGAACGACTGGCTGAAAGAGATCTTATCGGGAGATCTGCCGCTTAAAGTCGGCGGGGAGATGCGCTATTCCAACGCGTCGTATTATCTTTTGTCGCGCATTGCGGAAAAGGCGGCGGGAAAAACGCTCTTTTCCTTTCTTACGGACGAGTTGTTCGTAAAGGCGCGATTTCACGGATACGCCGCGGGGAGTTGCCCTAAGGGGCATACCGTCGGGGCGACGGAGATGTTTTTCTGCATAGAAGATCTTTTGAAATTAGGGATTCTGTACCTGAATAAAGGCGTTTTGCAGGGCGTACGTTTTTTTGCCGAAGATTGGGCAAAGACGGCGAGTTTTCCGCGCGCCCGTTCCGGCGAACTTTGTTACGGTTACGGATTTTGGCGCACGCAGGCGGACGGGGGTTTTTATTACGCTTACGGTGCGCATGCGCAGCTCGTCGTCATCGACGAAAAGAACGCGCGCGTCTTTGCGATGCAGGGGTATGACGATTGGGACGAGCAGGCGTTTCTTTCGGAATTTTTCCGCTGAACCGATCCGAAAGACGCCGTTTCGGCAGTCGGAGCGTATAAACGCCGCGGCAAAAACGGCGGAAAAACGTGATGAAACGTCGGAAAAATATAGTAAAAACGCGCAGCCGCGCAAGGCGTTGCCTTGCGCGGCTGTTATCGTTAACGAAAGTATCAGCCGTTTCCGCCGATGACGGTATAACTTTTATCGCTTACGGAAAAACGGTCTGCGGGCAGATCGGAGTAGATGTAATTTTGTCCGTTTTCGGTATAAACGATAAAAACAGAAAAATCGTCGGCATAATTTTTTGCAAACAATATTGCCTTTTCATATCCCATTGCAGCGAGGGCGGTGGAAAGGGCGTCGCACAGGGCGCCGTCTTTGCCGAGCACGGTTACGGACATCGTACCGTCATCGATGGGTTTCCCCGTATAGGGGTTGATCAGGTGGGAATAGCGGATGTTTTCATATTCGTAAAATCGCTCGTAATCCCCGCTGGTGGAAACGCTTATATTTTCCGTTTCGATTTCGATCAGCGGCGGCGTATCGGCGGCGCCGCGCGGGTGTTTAACACCCATTTCGAAGGATTGATTTTCAGAATATTTCATTAGTTCCAAACTGCTTGAACCGCCACTGATTATGCCGTATATAATCCCTTCGCCTTCCAGATATTCGCGCGCCTTTTTCAGCGCGTAGCCCTTGGCGATCCCGCCGAGATCGATCTTCGTTTTATCGTCGTTCAGTTTTGTAAGGATCCCGCCTTCGAGGCGGATGTTTTTTAGATCCGTCGCCGGCAGAGCGGCTGCGATCTCCGCGTCTGTCGGCGGAGTGAAAACGTAATTTTCATCGCCGTAATCCGCGGCGGAAAACCCCCAAAGTTCCGTGAGCGGAGCCGTTAAAATATTGAAGTATCCTCCGGTCAGTTCGCTATAACGTAAAGCCTCGTTTACGACATCCGCCGTGATCGGATCGATCGGAACGCTTTCGTCTTTTTTCAGGGAATTGAATTTCGACACGTCCGACTGCGCGTTCTTTTCGTCGGTAAGCGCGTGGATCTCGGCGAGGATATTTTCCGCGCCGTCGAAAATCTCTTTTAAGCGCGCTTTGCTTAACCCGCGCGAATCGATCTGGATGGTGATCGGCGCGTTGAAATAAGTGTAGGTTTTTCCCGTATATCGCGGCGCGCCGCACCCCGCGAACGCCGCCGCGAAGAACAGCGCGGCAAAAACGGCAGAAATTTTTTTCATACGTGCATTATAAACCATCGGAAAAAATAAATCAAACAATTCGGCGTAAATGGCAAAGTTTGCTGTTGACATTCCGCCGTGAATTTGCTAAAATAAAATGCGTATGGAAGGGAAATACAAAATCGCCGGCGTCGTGTTCGGGCTGAAAACGAAATACGCTTATACGCACAGGCTTTGCGAAGAATATCAAAGCGACGAGGACGAGATGTTCGCCATCGAAACAGACGATGTTTCGATCAAACGCGAAGAGGAGGCGAGCGAACAGGTTTTTCCGCCGCCGTATCTCGAAAGTCTCGCCGTTTACCGGCAGTTGTGCAACCGTATTTTAAGCGATTACGACGGGTTTTTGTTTCATGCGTCGGCGGTGGCGGTGGACGGCTGCGCATATTTGTTCACCGCGCCCAGCGGGACGGGAAAATCGACGCACGCGCGCCTTTGGCGGGAACTTTTGGGCGAACGCGCCGTCATGATCAACGACGATAAGCCGATCATCCGCTGTGTCGACGGGAATTTCTACGTATACGGAACGCCGTGGAACGGCAAACACCGGCTGAGCAAAAACGCCCGCGCGGAGATCGCCGCGATCTGCGAACTGACCCGCGGCGAGAAAAACGAGATCGTCCGCATCCCGCCCGCGGAGATGATCCGCGTTTTAATGAACCAGAGCCTGAGGGGCGAGGACGGCGAGAGCATGTTGAAACTGCTGGATCTGTTCGATAAACTGGCGAAAAAGACGGCGTTTTACAGATTGAAATGCAACATCAGCGAGGAGGCCGCTCGGGTGGCTTATGAAGCGATGCGCATAAAAGGAGGAGAAAAATGAAGGTCAAAAAGGATTTTATCGCGCGTAAAGTGGGCGATTCCGACATCGTTGTCGCTACGGGGAAAGCGGTGAAACATTTCAACGGCTATATCACCCTGAACGAAACCGGCAGGTTTTTATGGGATCTGCTCGCAAAAGATGTCGCGGAGGATGCGCTCGTCGAAAAACTTTTGGAAGAATACGACGTCGATCGGGAAACCGCCGCGCGCGATGTGAAAAATTTCCTCGGCGTTCTGGAGAGCAACGGGATTTTGGAAAAATAATCTGCAACGGGGTGTACTATGGATAAAATCGGTTTCGACAATCGCAAATATTTGAAAATGCAGTCCGCGCATATCGCGGAACGGATCAATTCCTTCGGCGGGAAACTCTACCTCGAATTCGGCGGAAAACTTTTCGACGACTATCACGCTTCGCGCGTGCTTCCCGGGTTCGAGCCGGATTCCAAACTGAAGATGCTTAAAGAACTGAGCGACGAAGCCGAGATCCTCATCGCCATCAACGCCACGGATATCGAAAACAATAAATACCGCAGCGATATCGGCATCACCTACGATTCGGACGTGCTGCGGCTCATCGACGTTTTCCGTTCGCACGGGCTGTATGTGGGCAGCGTTGTGATGACGATGTTCAACAACCAGCCGCGCGCGGTGAATTTCATCAAAAAACTGGAAATGTACGGCATCCCCGTCTACAAGCATTACGAAATCGAAGGTTATCCGTCGGATATACCGTACATCCTCAGCGAAAACGGGTTCGGCCGCAACGAATACGTGCCGACCACGCGGAAACTCGTCGTCGTAACCGCCCCGGGCCCGGGCAGCGGCAAGATGGCAACCTGCCTCAGCCAGTTGTATCATGAATATATCCGCGGCGTCAAGGCGGGGTATGCGAAATTCGAAACCTTTCCGATCTGGAATCTGCCCCTCAATCATCCCGTGAACGTGGCGTACGAGGCGGCTACCGCCGATCTGAACGACGTGAATATGATCGATCCGTTCCACCTCGAGGCGTACGGGATAACGACGGTGAACTACAACAGGGACGTGGAAATTTTCCCCGTCCTCAACGCGATTTTCGAAAAGATCATGGGAAGATCTCCCTATAAATCTCCTACCGATATGGGGGTGAATATGGCGGGCAACTGCATCGTCGACGACGAAGTGTGCCGCGAAAGTTCCAAAGCGGAAGTCATCCGCCGCTATTACGCCGCGCTGTGCGACGTGCGTAAGGGCAGGATCGGCAGAGAGGTGGCGGCGAAAATCGAAATTCTCATGAGCAAACTCAATTTGACGGCGGAAAACAGAAGGGTTGTTCCGGCGGCGCTCAACAAGTCGGCGCTGACGGGCGGCAATCCAGCCGTGGCGATCGAACTCAACGACGGGCGCATCGTTACGGGAAAAACCGGCGATCTTTTGGGGGCGAGCGCCGCATGTCTGATCAATGCGATCAAGACCCTCGCGGGGGTGGAGGACGATGTGCAGCTGCTGTCGCCCACCGTCATCGAACCGATCCAGAAACTGAAAGTCAACGAAATGGGCAGCGTAAACCCGCGGCTGCATACCGACGAGGTGCTCATCGCGCTGGCGATCCTCGCGGCGGAAAACGAAAACGTAAAGAAAGCCGTCGGCGCGCTTTCCGAACTGAAAAACTGCGAGTTGCATTCCACGGTGATCTTGTCGCACGTCGATGAAAACGTCTTTAAAAAACTCGGCCTGCACTGCACGTACGAACCGAAGAAACAGGCGGAAGGCGTTTATATTTCGTAAAGGCGGAAAGAATATATGAATAAAAACGATTTTACCGCCTGTTACGCGCGTTACGGCATCGCGCCGGAGGACGTGTGCAGGAACCGTTTAAAGATCGAGGGGAGCGAAGTGGAGCGTTTCGCCGTGATTTCTCCCATCAACGCCGCGGAGGATTACCGCAACGCCGGCGCGCGCGTCACGCAACTTTCCGACGGGTTTTTCCCGACGTACCGCATCGAAAAGGACGGCGCTGCGTTCACTTTCGTCGCTTTTCAGGTCGGCGCATGCAACGTAACCGAAGTCATCTGCGCGCTTGCCTATTCCCGCTGCGAACGGGTTTTGTTTACGGGCACGGTGGGCGCACTGAAGGAAGGCTTCGAGATCGGCGATCTTCTCCTGCCGAATTATTCGATGTGCGGCGACGGCGCCGTGCGTTATTTCACGACGGGGAACGCCGGCGAAAATAACGACACCTTCGGCAAAAAGTTTTACCCGAATCGGGAACTGCACGCCCGCCTTGCGCGGTATCTGCAAGAAAACGACTATCCTTTCGGCTATGCGAACATTTTCAGTATCGACACGATCGTTTCGCAGTTTTTCCATATCGAGGAGTTTCTTGCCCGCGGGGCGGACGCTTTGGAAATGGAAACGGCGGCGGCGTTCTGCGCGTCGGAAATTCTGGGATTGAAAACGGCTGCGCTGTTTCATGTATCCGACAGCACGGCAAGGAAAAAATCGTTGCTCGGCGGGCGCAGCGACGCGGAACTTGCGGCGCACGAACACAAAAAGGATCTGGTGATCCCCGAGATCGTATGCGGGTTTGCCGGATCGGTTTTAACGGCTGAATGAAAAAGAGAAATTGGTATCCGCTGGATAACGCGGCGAAAATTTTCCCCGCGGTGTACGGCGAAAAGCGGCCGTATAACTTCTGTTTTTCCGCGCTCCTTACCGAAAAGGTCGAGCCGGAAAAATTAAACGAAGCGGTCAACAACATTTTAAGCAGGGTACCCACATTCAAAACGCGGCTGAAACGCGGGGTGTTCTGGTATTATCTCGAAGAAAACAAAAAGCCCTTTCGCATATCGGAAGAAACGGGCGATTATCTCGCGCTGATCGACTTTGCGGAAAACAACGATTATCTTTTTAAAGTGTATTACCGCGAATACAAGATCTCGCTTGTGGTGTTTCACGCGCTGAGCGACGGCAACGGCGGGCTCGAAGTTTTTAAGCAGATCCTGCTGGAGTACTTCCGCCTGCTGGGGAAAAAGATCGACGCGGGCGGGTTGATCAAGACGGGCGTTTCGCCGGAAAATTACAAGGAAAGCACCGATAATTACGTAAGCAACTATAAAAAAGCGCGGGTGAAGATCAAAAAGCCGAAAAAACTCGCCCATTCCGACGGCACTCCCTTCGATTACGACGGATTCGCGCTGATCACCGCCACGCTTCAAGCGGATCAACTGAAAGGGCTGTCAAAGCGTTTCGGCGCGACGGTTACGGAATTTTTAAGCGGGCTGTATCTTTACGCCTTCTATCGCTGTTATCTGAAAGGGCAAAACGTTAAAAACAGAAACGTATGCATCCTCGTTCCGGTGGATATGCGGCGCAAATACAGCAGCGAATCGCTGCGCAATTACAGTTTGTTCGTGCGCATAACGCATTTTTTCGACAGGGACTATACGCTGGAAGAATGCGTGAAGATCGCCGCGGAAAAGATGCGCGAGGGCTTGGACGAAAAGGTGCTCGACAGCATCAATCATTTCAACGTGAGCGCGGAAAAAAACGTGCTTTTAAAAATCGTGCCGCTGTTTCTGAAAGACCTCGTTCTGCGGATCGGATATTATTTCGAAGGGGAAAATCTGCAGTCTGGCGATTTGAGCAACGTGGGGCTGGTGGATCTTCCCGCAGAACTTGCCGAATACGTAAAGGACATCAATTTTTCCATATCGGCGAGCCATACTTCGAAACAGCTTGTCGGCGCGGTGGGGTATAAAGGAAAGATCAACCTGACTTTCACGCGGTATTTCAAAGAAAACGGATTTGAACGCGAATTCATCGGCGTTTTAGCCGAAAGCGGGCTGGATATCGTCGTAAAAAGCAATTATTGGGAGAAAAAACTATGAAATACTGCAAACATTGCAACGTCAAAGTCGATTCTTCCGAAAATTACTGCCCGCTGTGTTATAATTACCTCGAAGAACTCGAACCGGAAACAGATCGTTTCGAATATTATCTCGGTCGGGACGGCGGCAAAAAGCGCTCGGCGAGCAACCATTTTCTTCTGAAATTGTTTTTATACATCAGCGTGTGCATTTCCGTCGTCTGCTTTACCGTCAATTATTTTACGGAACCGCACATGCTCTGGTCGCCCGTGGTGTTCGTTTCCGTCTTGTATCTGTGGATTCTGATCGGGCATACCATCCTCAGTAAGCGCAGCCCGTTTGAAAAGATCTTTTTTCAGTTCGTGGGGCTTGTGGTGCTGCTGATCTTTTTAGAAAGGCTTTCGATGCGCGCGTGGTTTTTGGATTACGTTCTGCCGTCGATCCTGCTCGCGGCGTCCTCGGTGATGGCGCTCATCAGCCTGATCTCCAAACGGAAAAACGCGCTGGTATCGACCTTTTTCGTGTATTACGTGCTGTTGGAAGTCGTTTCGCTCATCGTATTGCTGGTTACCGACGTCTATTCCGTGCTGTATCTGATCCATGCGGTTTACAACGGCTTGCTTTTGCTGGGGACGGTGATCTTCGCCTATCGCATTCTGAAGGCGGATATCGCCAAAAAAGCGCATCTGTAACAAAGGAACCGTTTCGCCGCCGCGGAAATTTGCGATTGACAAATTGCGGCGGGTTAATGTATAATAACGAAAAACGAAAGAGGGCTGATTTTATGGATCCTGTGATGATCGTTCTCGTCTGCATCATCGGCGCGCTGCTTGTCGGCGTGATCGCAGTGATGGCGAAATCGGGAAAAAAAGACGCTGAAAATCAAGGTGTTGCCGATCGGGCGGAGGAAGAAAAAGGCG
>CALVUL010000068.1 GCA_944363555.1 uncultured Clostridia bacterium | reverse complement strand
GGTAAAGGAGGGTGCTTGGCTGACTTTCAGCTGGGGCGGAGGCGGCAACGGCGACGTGCTTTTGTAAATCTGTAAGGAAGACGGGACCGTTAAAGCCACTTACGACAACATTTACAATAATGCGGGATCGTTGCAGGCGAAAACGCTGAAGAGAGCGGTGGATCTCGGCGGGCTCGGTTTGGCGGGCGAAACGGTATATCTCGTTTTTGAAGATGATTCCACTTTGAATTCGAATTACGGCGGGATCGTCGTGTCCGATATCGTTACAGACGCCGCCGAATGTCCTGCGGACGCTATGGAAATTGCCGAGCACGGCAGTTATTTCCTCAATGCGGGCTTCGAAGACGGCAATCTGAACGGCTGGACGGTAACGGAGGGCGAAGCCTTTAACGCGGATTATGTGGCTGACAGCAGCGAAACGTTCTGGGCGGATGAAAGAGAATTCCATGCAGTCGGCAATAAATTTTTCCGCGGCGAAAACAACGAAGGCGCTACGGGGAAAATGCGATCTGCTTCCTTTGTGCTCGGCGGAGACGGCTATATCAGTTTCTTGTTCGGCGGGAACGGCGAAAAAGAAGTTTATGTTCAGTTTGTGGAAGCGGAAACCGGCATAGTCTTGCAGAAAGTGACCAACGACGCGTTTCAAGATCCGGAAATGTCGAACAACATGAACAGGGTGTTTGTCGATCTGCACGAACACGTCGGTAAAACTGTTTATATCGAGGTTGTAGATAATGCTACAGGCGGTTTCGGTTTCGCAAACCTGGACGATTTCCGCGTGAGCCTGACTTCGCACGAAGTTACGCGGGTCTTAAACGAAACGAAAGCCTGGGCGGCAACTTTGCCGACGGATAAGGAAAATGCCTCGCAGAACGCGGCAAACGAACATATCAAAAAATATTATGCAAACTATACGTTGTCGTTTGAACTGGTATAAAAGTTTACAATAAAAATTATAAAAATACTCGTCCGCCCGCGGAAAACGGGCGGACGAAAAAACATAAGGTTATTTATGCAAAGACAGAAATTTCATATCACAGCTCGGAAAGGTTGGATAAATGACCCGAACGGTCCCGTATTCTACAAAGACTATTATCATGTATTTTTTCAATACCATCCTTATTCTACGCAATGGGGCCCCATGCATTGGGGGCATGTGCGCAGCAAGGATCTCGTAAAATGGGAACATCTTCCCGTTGCGCTCGCGCCCGGTGACGAGATCGATAAGGACGGCTGTTTTTCCGGCAGCGCCGCGGTTGTCGGGGAAAGACTGTATCTGATGTATACCGGCGTCGTCAACCGCGACGGGAAATGTTTTCAATCGCAATGCATTGCCTGTTCCGACGACGGCGTTCGTTTTGAAAAATATCCGAAGATCGTCATCGGCGGGGATCTTCTTCCCGAAGGGTTCAGCCCTTGCGATTTCCGCGATCCCTGCGTTTTTGAAAAGGACGGGGTTTTTTACGCCTTAGTCGCGGCGCGAAAGGGGGATTCCTCCGATATTCTGCTTTTCCGCTCTTCCGATTTGAAAGAATGGCGGTGTAACGGTTCTGTTTTGGATTATCCTTCCACGGGAAAAATGATCGAATGCCCTAGTTGGAGCGAAAAGGAAAAACTGCTCCTGTACAGCGATCAGTTCAGCGTTCCCGAAGGGTGCCGGCATCTGAATATACACTCAAATTTCTATCGGTCGGGTACGCTCGATTGCGTTGCCGCAAAGTTCAGTACGGAAAAAGAGGGGATCGTCGATTACGGATTTGATTTTTATGCGGCGCAGTTTTTTGCAAATTCGGAAAAAACCGTCATGATTGCGTGGATGCAGATGTGGGACAGAAATATTCCCTGTTGCAGCGAAGGTTTCGCGGGGATGCTTACTTTGCCGAGATACGTTGAAAATCGTAACGGCACAGTTTATCAGACGCCTGTTTCACTGGAAAAATACGCGGATTCTTCCGAGTGCTTTGAAAAAAAGAATTTTGCGGGGACGATCGAAGCGAAAGGGAAAATCTATGAACTTATAATTGAAGGAAAGGGCGTAAAAACGTTCGCGCTGGAAGTAAAAAAGAGCGATACGGAAACGACGAAAATCGAGATAAAAGACGGTTTTCTCATTTTCGATCGTTCGCAGTCGGGCGAAAGGATCGACGGCGCGGAAAAAGACGAATTGTCTTTGGCGCATATCCGCAAAATGCCGCTGGAAGATTCCGAAAATCCCAACATACATATAGTGGCGGATCGGTTTTCGGTGGAGATTTTTTCTGAAGGAAAGTCGATGTCGAATACGGTATATCCGAAATCCGATGCAGACGGTGTGGTTCTTAATATCATCGCCGAATTTGTGGTCATGAAAATCAATCATCTTAATTTTTCGTAATCTTTTTGCATATGCCGAAAAGGCGTATGCTTTTTGATGATAGATGATAGATAAAAAATCACACTATATTTTTTGCACTTTGGCACCATGACGTGTGCTTGGCATAGACAAGTGCGGCGCGCTGATGCGCGCCGCAGCCAAGCACACGCCGCGAAAAGACGACAAGAACAACACGGAAAACCGAGTAAAACAAGGTTCCCGAAAAAGATTTGCAACGCAAAGATTTTTTGGGAAGAGGAGACGTAACGGAGCAAAACGGGCGGGTTGCGAAAGCAAGCCGCCCAAAAGTGAAGTTTACGGCGACGAAGGCACGGCGGCGCGGAGCCGTCCCCGCTAACCCGCTTTGGGGATCGGCTGCCGCTTTTTCCGCCGCGCAATGCTTTCTTACATTGGTTTTTTACTGTTCATTGTAGCT
>CALVUL010000067.1 GCA_944363555.1 uncultured Clostridia bacterium | reverse complement strand
ATAGGGAACGGGCACCGCCCCGCATTTTTCGCAGTGGATGACGGGGATGGGCGCGCCCCAGTATCTCTGGCGGGAAACCAACCAGTCGCGCAGACGGTAATTTATTTTATGCTCGCCTTTGTTTTGTTTGACAAGTTCATTGACGATGGCTTTTTTCGCTTCTTCCGACGTCAACCCGTCAAACCGCTGCGAATTGATGGTGATTCCGTACTGCGTGAAGGGGAGTTCGTCGTTCTCTCCGTCGCCTTTGACGACGCGCACGATCGGCAGATCGTATTTTTTTGCGAAGACGAAATCGCGCTCGTCGTGCGCAGGCACGCCCATCACGGCGCCGGTGCCGTAGGAATAAAGCACGTAATCCGCCGCGAAGATGGGAACTTTTTTATTGTTGATGGGGTTGATCGCATAAGCGCCGATGAAAACGCCCGTCTTTTCGCGCACGGTGGAAAGCCTGTCGATTTCCGACGCCTTGGAAGTTTCGTAAACGTAATTTTCCACCGCCTCTTTCCTGTCCGCCGTCGTGAGTTTTTCGACGAGAGGATGTTCGGGCGCGAGGGCGACGAAACTTACGCCGAACAGCGTGTCGGCGCGTGTGGTGAACACCTTGAATTTATCTCCGCTTTCCGCGGTGAATTCGATTTCTCCGCCGGTGGATTTGCCGATCCAGTTGCGCTGCATGGATTTTGTCTTTTCCGGCCAGTCGAGATCGTTTAAGCCGCTCAACAGTTCTTCGGCGTAGTCGGTGATCTTGAAAAACCACTGCGTAAGATTCTTTTTTACGACCGTCGTATGGCAGCGCTCGCATGCGCCGTCCACGACCTGTTCGTTGGCGAGCACCGTATTGCAGGAGGGGCACCAGTTTACCGGCGCTTCTTTACGGTAGGCAAGGCCCTTTTCATAGAGTTTCAAAAAAAGCCATTGCGTCCATTTATAATAACTTTCGTCGCAGGTTTTGATTTCCGCATTCCAGTCGAACATCGCGCCCATCCGGCGGAGGGTCTGCTCCATGTTTTCGATGTTCTGCAACGTAGAATCCTTAGGATGGATCCCCGTTTTGATGGCGTAATTTTCGGCGGGGAGACCGAACGCGTCGAATCCCATCGGCTGAAAAACCTCATAACCCTTCATTTTTTTATAGCGTGCGAAACTGTCGGTCAGCCCGTAATTATACCAGTGCCCGACATGGAGTTTCGCCGCGGAAGGATAGGAAAACATTTCAAGACAATAGTATTTTTTATCGATATTTTTCGGGTTGAAACAGTTTATTTTTTCCTTTTCCCAGATTTCCTGCCATTTTTTTTCGATTTGCAATGCGTCCATCCGATAAGCCTCCAGCAGTCAAGAATGCAAGTATTTTTTGAATTTACCGTATTTTATTATAATATATAATAAAAAGTCTGTCAAGGCTTTAAGGGCGCGTTGAAAAAGAAAAATTATAAGCAAATTATTAGCGGAATATCTTGCCAGTTCGGCAAAAAAATGATATACTGAATATATAAAAACAAAGGGAGAGAAAACCGAAGAATGCGGAAGGGAAAAATTATCGCCCGCGCGGCGGATGCGGAAGAATATTTCACGGCGCTTTACGGCGAAAACACGCCGGAACAAAAAGCGCGTTACGATCGGCTGATCGGCAGATTTTACAAGGAATACGGGAAGTACGGATATATGGCTTCTTCCGGCGGCAGAGTGGAGGTGATCGGCAACCATACCGACCATAACGGCGGCAAAGCCGTCGGCTGCGCAATCAGCCTCGATACCGTTGCGATGTTTTTGCCGGCGGAAGACGGGAAAATCGTCGTCAAGTCGGAAGGATACCCAGATGTCGTCGTCGATATTTCATCGCATGAAAACGCGCAAAAAGGCACGTCCGACGCGCTCGTGGCGGGCATTTTGGAGGGGTTTGAAAAGCGCGGATACAAAACAGGCGGTTTTGTCGCGCTGACGACGAGCAACGTTTCGGGCGGCGCCGGCGTTTCCAGTTCCGCCGCTTTCGAGATTCTGATCTGCGAGATCCTCAATTTCCTCTATAACGACGGAAAAATGAGCGAAAAAGAAAAGGTTTTCATTTCACAGTATGCGGAAAACGTGCGTTTCGGAAAGCCGTGCGGGCTGCTCGATCAAAGCGCCATCGCCTTCGGCGGCATCACGCTGCTCGACTTTGCCGAAGAGGGAAACGTGGAAGCGACGCCCGTCCGCTGCGATCTTTCCGCTTATACCCTCGTGCTGATCGAAACGGGGGGCGATCACAAGCATTTAACGGGGGAATACGCCGCAATTACCGAAGAGATGGCGAAAGTAAGCGCGTTTTTCGGAAAAAAACGGCTCATCGAAGTTGACGAAGGGGAATTCTATGACAGACTTCCCGAACTGAAACAAGCCGTAAACGGCAGGGCGATCGGGCGCGCCGTACACTTTTACGAGGAAAACAAACGCGTGAAAAAACTTGCCGTTTCGCTTGAAAAAGGCGATTTCGCCGGTTTTTTGAGCGCGGTGAACGAATCGGGCGTCAGTTCGCAGACGCTGCTGCAGAACATCTTTCCCTCCGGCGATACCGACCAGCCGATTTCCTTGGCGCTTGCAGCGGGAAAACGGTATTTAAACGGCGGTGCGAACCGCGTGCACGGCGGCGGTTTTGCGGGTACGACGCTTAACGTTCTGAAAAACGCGGATGTACCTGAATTTTTAGATAAAATGTCAAAAATTTTCGGAAAGGATCACGTGATTCCTTTGAAAGTACGCACGGTGGGGACGATTGTTTTATAAAAAATTATGGTTAAACTGATTGAAGAAAAAAATATAAAAGGGAAAAATCTTCTCTGTTTCGAATTAAAAAATAAAAACGGGTTCAGTGCGCAAATCATCAATTACGGAGGAAGAATACATAAACTGATTGTGCCGGACATAAACGGTGTTTTGCGCGATGTCGTTATCGGATTTAACGAGATAGAAACCTATGTCGGCTCCGCCAGCTATTTCAACGCGATCATCGGCAGAACGGCAAACAGAATCGGCGGCGCGGCGTTTTCGCTGAACGGGAAAAAATATCAATTATATGCAAACGATAACGGCAATTCCCTTCACGGAGGCAAAATCGGTTTCGATTCGGTTTTCTGGGATGCCGAGATCGATCAAGACGCCCTCGTTCTTCGTTATGTTTCCGCGGACGGCGAAGAAGGATACCCCGGGAAACTGACGACGGAGGTCCGCTATCGCGTGTCGGAAGAAAACGAACTGGCGATCTCGTATCGCGCCGTTTCGGATGCGGATACGCTTTGCTCTTTGACAAACCACGCGTATTTTAATTTATCCGGCGATTTCGGCAATACGATTTTAAACGAATGCATGCGGATCAGGAGCGACTACATCACCGCGGTGGACGATAAACTCATTCCCACGGGAGCGCTTTACGCCGTCAAGGATACGCCGCTCGATTTTAATTCCATGAAGACTATCGGCGAGGAAATCGCCGACGACAACGAGTTTCTGCGCATCGCCGGCGGTTACGATTTTAACTACGTATTAAAAAACGGCGAAGGCGCATACGCCGCGAAGGCGTTCGATCCGAAAACGTGCATCGAAATGACGGTTTACACCGATATGCCGTGTTTGCAGTTTTATTCCGGCAATTTCCTCAACGGAACGAAGGGGAAGGCGGTTTTCAACAAGAACTGCGCCTTCTGTCTGGAAACGCAACTGTACCCGAACGCGTGCAATATTCCGTCCTTCCCGACGTCCGTGTTGAAAAAGGGCGACGTATTCACGTCGGAAACGCGGTATAAATTTTCCCTTTTTCGTTCGGAGTTTTTGTAAAAGTTTCCTTTCAACGCGTTTTTTTGCATAAATCGCCGTCGTATCGCCGATACTGCGGTTATGCATTATGAAAAGATCTATCTCGATATAACGGTCATGTTTACCGCCGATGGGAAGATCGTGCCGCAGTCGTTTTTATGGGAAGGCGAAAGCGTGGAAATCGATAAAGTTGTCGGCAATACGAAGGCGGCGCCTTTATATACCGGCTCCTTTCTGACGGAAAGATATACTTGCCTCGTTTACGGCAAAGAGCGATTTTTATATTTTGAACCCCGCTCGTCGCGCTGGTTTGTGGAGGCGCGTTGTGCGGATTGAGGAAAAAGGCGTGCGTACCGTTCTGCACAGCGATCTGAATAATTTTTACGCGTCTGTGGAAACATTGCGGCATCCCGAATTCAGGGATAAGCCGCTCGCCGTGTTCGGCAGCATCGAGGACCGCCACGGTATCGTTCTCGCCAAAAACGGGCTCGCAAAGGCGTGCGGGATCCGCACGGGGGACGTTTATTGGCAGGCAAAGAAAAAATGCCCCGATCTGACGGAGGTGCAGGCGGATTTTTCCGCTTACTATGCAGTTTCCGAACAGATTTTTGCCGTTTACGAAAGATATACCGACAAAATCGAACCTTTCGGTATAGACGAATGCTGGCTCGACGTCAGTGACTGTGTAAAATATTTCGGCAGCGGCAGGGAGATCGCCGAACGCATTTCCGCGGAGATCAAGCGTAAATTTTCCCTTACGGTGAGCATCGGCGTCAGCTGGAACAAGATTTTCGCAAAACTCGGCAGCGATCTGAAAAAGCCGGACGCCATCACGGAGATCACGCAGGACAATTATAAAACGCTGATCTGGAAACTTCCGGCGGAAAATCTTCTGTTCGTGGGAAAGGCGACAAAGGAAAAACTGAACAAGTACAATATTTTCACGATCGGCGATCTCGCTGTGGCGGATGAAAATTTTCTGTGCGAAAAACTCGGCAAATGGGGCGTTTATCTGCGCCGGTACGCAAACGGCAAGGACGATGCGCCCGTAGCGCAAAAAAGCGGCGAAAAGATCGTGAAATCGGTGGGGAACAGCCTGACGAGTTATCGGGATCTCGTGAATTTCGACGAAGTCAAACCTCTGCTCGTTCTGCTTTGCGAATCGGTCGCTTCGCGGCTGAGACAGGGCGGTTACGGAAAAGCGCACACGGTGAAAGTTACGGCGACGGATAATCTTCTCTTAACCCACGGAAAACAGGATCGTTTCCCCGTTCCCGTCCGGAACGCGAAGGAGATCTGCGAACGGGCGTGCGCGCTGTTTTCTTCCTTTTACGATTGGTCCGCGCCCGTCCGCGCGGTGGGCGTTTCGGTCTCGGATTTTACCAAAGACGGCGGACTTTTCGATTATTCTCCGCAGGAGATAAAAAACGAGAAACTGGAAGAGGCGGTGGACAAACTTAAAGAAAAATACGGCAGTAAGTGCCTGCAGCGCGCGGAAATCCTGAAAGACAAGCGTTTTTTCGATATGGACGTAACGGGCGGGCATCTCGTCTTTTCCGACGACAATAAGGATAACCGGTCTTAAAGATCATTTATCGATAATAAAAAGAGGTGTGAAAACGATGAAACTGAATGTAAACGGACTCGAAGAAAGCCTGCAAAAGGCGGCGCGCGGCGTGAACCGCGTTTTGAAATTCGATTTTTCGGAAAACGGCGTTCCGGTTGCGGCAAAGAAGATCGAGCGCGGATTTACGGTGAAAAAAAACGCCGGCGGGTGGGAGATCGGCTATCGTAAGACGACGGATTTCCTGCGCGCCCTGCTGTATATGAAGTGCGGCGGCAACGCCGCGCAGGAATGTTGTTTCGACGATCTCGGCATGATGGTCGATTGTTCCCGCAACGCCGTACCGACGGTGGAAACCGTAAAACAACTCGCTTCGCTTTTGGCGTGCATGGGATATACATACATTTATCTGTATACGGAAGATACTTACGAACTGGAAAACAACCCTTACTTCGGGTATTTGCGCGGCAGATACACAAAAGAGGAAATTCGGGAAATCGACGCGTTTTGCGCCGACATCGGTCTGGAACTCATCCCTTGTATCCAGACGCTTGCGCACCTTAATCAGATCACGCGGTATAGCGATTACTGCGACATCATCGACTGTAACGACATCCTGCTCTGCGACGATGAGAGGACTTATCGGCTCATCGACGATATGTTTGCCACGCTGGAACACGTCTTTACTTCCCGCAAGGTCAATATCGGTATGGACGAGGCGCACTTTTTAGGGCTCGGCAAATATCTGAACGAACACGGTTATGTTTCAAAATTCGAAATCATGCTGCGCCATTTAAACCGCGTATTGGAAATCGCGCAGAAACACGGGTTCACATCATGTTCGATGTGGAGCGATATGTTCTTCCGCATGGCGTCGGGCGGGGAGTATTACAAAAGTTTTAAAAAGATCCCCGAAGAACTCGACGGCAGGATTCCCGAAAACGTCAATCTCGTTTACTGGGATTATTACAGCACCGATTACAGCCATTTCGCCGAAATGCTCGACAGCCATCTTTTGCTGAGCGATAAGATCGAATTTGCCGGCGGAGCGTGGAAATGGGTCGGCTGGACGCCGATCAACGCCTTTTCGCTGGGGCTCGCTTCCGCATCCGTGCGCGCCTGCCGCGACAAGGGCGTAAAAAATTATTTCGTTACCGCATGGGGGGATAACGGCGCGGAGGCGGGTTTGTTTTCCGTTCTGCCGTCCCTTTATTATCTGGCGCAATGCGCTTACGGGGACGAGAAAAACAGTCTGCCTTTCCAAAAACTGACGGGCGTTTGTTTTGACGATTTCATGAAACTCGATCTTCCCAACAGGGCAAACGAAAAACAGGCGACTCAGAGAAACAATTCCTCTAAATTTTTCTTGTATGACGATTTGCTGCTCGGGATCTTCGATTCGCTGATCGAGGAAGGGCAGACGGCGTATTACGCGCGTTTCGCAAAGGAACTTAGCGGCGTGAAAGCGGGGGAATACCGGTATCTTTTCCGCGAACTATCCGACCTTTGTTCGGTTTTGGAATGTAAAACGGACCTCGCGCTGAAACTCAAAAAAGCCTATGCCGCGCAGGATAAAAACGCATTAAACGCCCTATCGGGAGATTTTAAGGAACTTTTGCGGCGGATCTCCAAATTTTATCGATCGTTCGCCGCCGCATGGAATGCGGAAAACAAGCCTTTCGGGTTCGAGGTGCAGGACCAGCGTCTGGGCGGGCTTATTTCGCGCGTGAAAGCCGTTGCGAAACGGATAGAGGAGTTTGCGGCGGGGAAGACAGACTGCATTCCGGAACTTGACGAAAAACATCTGCCTTACGGCTGTTACGCCGCCGAAAAGGATTTCAGCAATCTGTTTTACAACGATTGGGCGGGGATCGTTTCTCCTTCAAAAATGTAAACGCAAAATCGTTTGAAAATTATTGTAAAATCTTAGATAAATTCTGTCTGATAAACTCATATGTTTTGCAGCAGATGCAAGATAAAAACCGCAACATTTTCCCGCCGCTTTTTTGCGGCGGGATTTTGCCGGAAAAAACAAAACGCAAACGTTTGACAAATCTTTGCGTGCGGGAACATTATAATGTGTGTTGAAAAAATTTACTGCAAAAAAGGGCTTTTACATGCCCTTTTCTTTGCGTAACGGGCGATAAATATGCAGTATTTCTTGATCGTACTCTCCACGCTGTTCGTTGCGGGACAGTTCACTTTCAACAAAATGTATCAAAAATACGTTGTGAAAAGCACTGCGGCGCTTCTTTTGTTTCCCGTATTGACGGGGATCATCGCCGTAGCGTTGTTTTTAAGCCTGAACGGCTTTTCCCTCGCTTTCGGCGCGTTCAGTTTCGGGATCGCCGTAGGAGAGGCAATCGTTCTTACGCTCTGTATGCTCTGCGGGATCTTCGTCGTGAAATTCGGCAGGGTCTCGGTTTATACCGTATTTATGATGCTCGGCGGTATGCTTTTGCCCTTTATTTACGGGTTGATTTTTTTGGGCGAGCCGCTGAGCGTTTTCAAGATTATCGGCATTCTCGTGCTCGTCGCCGGCTTGATTTTATCCGCTCTTCCCGATAAGAACAGCGCGGGGGAAAAGCCGAAGCCGGTATTTTACCTGCTCTGTTTTGCCGTTTTTTGTCTGAACGGCGGCGTGAGCATCTTATCCAAAGTCCATCAGATCAATGCGGACGCGATCGGAACCATGGATTTTATGGTCTGGCTGTATCTGATGCAACTTGCAATATCCGCGCTGTGTTTCGGCGTTTATATGCTCTTTTTCCGTAAAAAGAACGCTTTTCCCGCTTCCGAAAATCTGTCGGAAAAGGAAGAACGGCGGCGCGCGTTTCAAAAAAGCGCGCTGTGGGCCTTTCTGATTTCCTTGGGATATATGCTGTTTTCCGGATTCGGTTACCTTTTACAACTCAACGCGGCAAAGGAAATCGAAGCGTCCTTACTCTATCCGATCGTTACGGGCGGTTCTATTTTGTTTTCCACGCTGGCGGCTTGGGCTGTATTCAAGGAAAAAATCAATCTGCCGCTGTGGATCAGCCTTGCGCTTACCTTTATCGGCACGGTGCTTTTTATGTTCTGATCTTCGTTTTGAACGATCGGTATACGGCGTTTTTCCGCGCCGTATTTTTTTATAAAAATTTAAAAAAATATCTTGTTTTGTTTCCGCCGTTATGTTATTATAATAACATAGATCTTTACGGAGGATATTTTATGATCGTACAAAGGCTTTGGCCGGACGATAAATACGACGGCGCGTTCTACGATGATTTTATCGAAAGGATCGCAAAGCATAAAGGCTGCTGCGACGAGGTGTGGATGTGCACCCTCTCCGGCATGCCCGCGCTTTCCACGCACAAAGCGTTTGCCGAAAAATTAAGCGGCTATGCGGAAAAACTGCGTGCGGCGGGGATTGCCGTTTCCCTGCAGGTCGGCAGAACGATCGGACACTGGGCGAACGAGAATTTTTCCGATTATTCGGGACAGCCCGAAGATGCGAATTTCACGGTGAATCTGTCGGGGAAAACCGAAGAAGGCTTTTACTGCGCACGTAGCGAAGGTTTCAGAAATTATTTCGAACAGGTCTGCCGCATCTACTGCGAAACGCTGCATCCGCAAAGCATTTATTTTGACGACGATCTGCGCCTTCGCGCATGGGACGGGAATATGCGGTGCGCCTGTCCGAATTGTCTGAAAGCCTTCAATGAAAGATATAAAACAAAATACGCTTCCGCGGAAGAACTCGGAAAAGCGGTAAAAGAGGACGGGGAAACGAGGAAAAATTTCCTCGCGTTCAGTTACGGAAATCTCGCGGAATTTACCGAGCGGATCAGCCGCGCCTGCGCGGCAGGGTATCCGGACGTTATCGTCGGCTTACAGCACGGCGGTTACAGCGGAGAACTTAACCGGCATTTGTTCGCGGCGATAAAACGCAGCGGCGCGAAGGCGATCGGTTCGCGCAGCGGCGCGGGCGCTTATACCGACGACGCGCCCGCGGAACTCGTAAAAAAAGCCAACGAACTGGAATGTCAGTTGTCGCGCGTTCCCGACTTCGTAACGCACCGCTGTCCCGAAATCGAAGGGTATCCGCACGTGTATTTCAATAAATCCGCGCACGGTTTTTTAATGGAAAGCGTGATCGATTTGGCGCAGGGATTCAACTTTTTGTCTTTCGCGGCGTTTTGCGGTAATTACGAAAAGCAGCTTTTCGAGGAGTTCAACCGGAAATTTTCGAAAAACCGCTCTTATCTCGAAAGGCTCGTTGCGGCGAATAACGGCACGTACAGATTGGGCATACGGAATTTCATTCCGGAACGGTACTTTCTTACCGACGACGATTATCCTTCCGGCGCGCTTACGGCGGGGCGTTATATGTGCCCGCAATTTTATTACGGTTTGCCGGTAACTTACGATATGCGCGGCAAAGGCGCGCTTTATCTCGATCACCGCCTCGTCAATATTCTTACCGAAAGCGAGATCGATATGCTTTTGAAAAATCCCGTGATCACGTCCGGACGGGCGATCATCGAATTGCAAAAACGCGGTTTCGGGGATAAAACAGGCGTGCGCGCCGAACCGATAAACGGCGGGTATTACGAAGAGGAAATCTTCGGATACGGAAAGAACAACGTAACGTTTCTGTGCGGGGATTGCACCGTGCTTTACGGGGACGTAAAGGCGCTCTCCCGCTATGCGCCGCATTCGGAGATGGGGATCGTAAAGCCGCAGTTCAGAGGCGGCGGGATCGCATCCTGCATTACGGAAACGGCTTGCGGCGGAAAGTGGCTGGTTCTCGGCTATGCGCCGGAAAATACGAAACCGTCGCTGGCAAAGGCGCAGAGCATTGCAGACGCCGTAAACGAGATCGCCGCGCTCCCCGTAAAAATCGGCGCGAGCAGATTGCTGCAGTATCCGCGCGGCAACGAAAAGGGCGTAAGCGCCGTAACGTTTCTCAACGCATCCGTGGAAAAAAGCGCGCCGACTTTTGTTTCCGTCGTTTCCGCGGCGGGAAAGCGTTTCATCTGGCAGGCTCAGGACGAAGATCCCGTCGCTTTGCCCGCTGTGATCAAAGGCGATATCGCAAGCGTTACCCTGCCGGAACTCGCCGGCTGGACTGCGGGTACGCTTTTTACGGAAGAGTAATACGGAAAGGGGAAAAGGATGTACGAAAAATTTAAAAACGCAGAATTCGACGATCTGTATTTTAAAAATCCCTGCGCGGCGTTCCGCGGCGCGCCTTTTTGGGCGTGGAACGCGCAACTCGATAAAAACGACCTGCTTTGGCAGATCGACAGACTTGCAGAAATGGGTTTCGGCGGGTTCTTCATGCACACCCGCTGCGGGCTGGAAATCGAGTATCTCGGCAAAGAATTCATGTCCTTGATTCAAGCGTGCGCCGCGTACGCAAAGCAAAAGGGGATGTTCGCCTTTTTATACGACGAAGATCGCTGGCCGAGCGGCGCGGCGGGCGGTTTCTTAACCGAAAATAAGGCGTTCAGGCAAAAGAGCCTTTATCTGACGCAAAAACCGCCCGCAGAAGTAGCGGCGTGGGGAAAAAGAGAAGAACGCGATCCGAAATTCTTGTTTTGTTTCGACATCGCTTTTTCCGGCGACGGCAGATTGAAACATTTTCGTAAAATTGCAGAAAACGAAGCGGCAAAACGGGAAAAATGGTATGTTTATTTTCTTCTCGCTCCGAAACAGCCTTGGTATAACGGATTTACCTATCCGGATACGATGAACGAAAACGCCGTAAAAACGTTTATCGACATTACGCATGAGGCGTACAAACGCGCGGTAGGGAGCGAATTCGGAAAAACCGTACCCGCAATTTTTACGGACGAACCCAATTACGGTTGGATCATGGGAGCGCAGTACGAACGCAATATTCCTGACGTCATGCTGCCGTGGACGGACGATTTTGCCGAAACCTTTCAAAAAGCCTTCGGTTACGACATCCTGCCCTTATTGCCGCGGATCGTATGGGTTACGGAAAACGGCGATCCCGCTACGCCGCGTTATCATTATTTCCGACACCTCACGGAACGTTTCGCCGCGGCGTATTCCGATCAAATCGGCAGTTGGTGCAAGAAAAACGGCATCGCTTTTACGGGACATCTGCTCAACGAACCGATGCTCGAATCGCAATCGAGAAATACCGGCGAAGCGATGCGGCATTATCTTAATTTCGACATCCCGGGCATCGACATTCTGTGTAATCGGGTGGAATTATCTTCCGCAAAACAGGCGCAGTCCGTCGCGCACCAATGCGAAAAAGAAGGCGTTCTTTGCGAAATGTACGGCGTAACCGGCTGGGATTTCGATTTTTGCGGACACAAATTTCAAGGCGACTGGTTGGCGGCGCTCGGCGTAACGCTGCGCGTGCCGCACCTTTCGTGGGTGAGCATGAAGGGCTCTGCAAAACGCGATTATCCGGCAAGCATTTCTTTCCAATCTGCATGGTACGGGGAATATCCTTATATCGAAAATCACTTTGCGCGCGTCAACACGGCGCTTACGCGGGGAAAATCGTTGGTGAAAATCGCCGTTATTCATCCGATTGAAAGTTACTGGCTGGCGGCGGGGGATCTGGCGCATACGGAAAAAGAACGCCAACGGATGGAAGAACAGTTTGACGCGCTCATCCAATGGCTTTTGCGCGGTTGCCTCGATTTCGATTTCGTCAGCGAATCGCTGCTGCCCGTGTTGTATAAACCGTCGAAAAAGGGATTTACCGTCGGCAAAATGACTTACGACGCCGTTCTGATCCCGCCGGTCTCTACGTTGCGCGCCTCCACGATCGGCGCGCTGGAAAGATTTCTCGAAGCCGGCGGTAAAGTCGTCTGCGCGGGCGAACGGCCGGATTGTGCGGACGGCGAACTTTCCGACGCCGCCGATACGCTTTATAAAAACGCCGTGCGCTGCGATTTTACCGAGGAGGGGATTTCGGACGCGCTTTCAGCCGAACGCGAAGTGGAAATCTTCAATGCGGATAACGGCGAAAGGACGAAAAATCTGATCTGCAATCTGCGGCAGGACGGGGAAGACCGCTGGCTGTTTGCGGCGCACTGCGATGCGGTTTCCCGCAGGGAAGGCGCGCTCTTCCGCCCGCAGAAGACGCGCATTTGTCTGAAGGGAAATTTCAAGCCGTATCTTTACGATACGCTGAGCGGCAATATCGAAGAAATCGAATTTTCGCGCAAAGACGGGTTCACCTGTATCGAAAGAGACGTTTACGCGTACGACAGTTTGCTGATCAGATACACGCCGCCTCGATCGGGCGATGAAGCGAAACCGCGTAAAAAGCCCGTTTATTGCGGGACGCCGATACGATTTGACGATAAAGTAAAGTACCGCCTCGGCGAACCCAACGTTCTCGTACTGGATCAATGCGAATATTCTCTCGACGGAAGATCCTTTGCGGAAAAAGAGGAAATTTTACGCATCGATTCCCTTTTCAGAAAACGTTTTTCCTATCCGCCGGCGGACGGTCAGGACGTGCAGCCGTGGCGCATCGAAAAAAAGGATCCGGATCGATTTGTTTACCTTCGTTTCGATTTTGAAAGCGAAATCGCCGCGCCGTGCCGTTTTGCCTTCGAGGAGGCGCAAACGATCGAGTTCAACGGGGAAAACGTACCCGTCGAGCCGGACGGTTATTTCGTCGACAAGGCGCTGAAATCCGTAAAACTGCCCGATATGAAAAAAGGCGCAAACCGATTGCTCGTCCGTGTGCCGATCTCGGAGCGGATCAGTATTGAAAATATGTTTATCACAGGGGATTTCGGCGTAAAATCGGAAGGGCGTTCGGCGCGCGTTATAAAACTTCCGGAAAAGATCGCTTTCGGCTCGATCACACAGCAGGGCTTTCCCTTTTACGGCGGCGCGATCACCTACGAACTGCCGTTTGAAAGCGACAAAAAGAGCGCCGTTCTTTCAGCGGATTTTTACTGCGGCACGACGTTGAAAGCCGCCCTCAATAAGACGGACGCCGGCATCCTCGCGTTGCCGCCGTATCGCCTGCCCCTCGCGCCGAAAAAGGGCGAAAATCTTTTGGAACTCACATTGTTTGCATCGCGCGCCAATTGTTTCGGCGCGTTACACGCCTGCGCCGATTTTTCATGGAAAGGGCCGAATCTGTATTATACGCAAGGTCCGTTATGGGCTTACGAATATCAATTAAAAGACGTGGGGATCATGAAATCCCCCGAAATTTATTTTATAAAAGAAACGACAGAAGAAGAAAATGATCTATAAGGGCAAAAATACGAAGAACATTTCGTTTCCCCTCGGCGGGATCGGTACGGGTTCGATCGGCATCGCGGGGAACGGAGAACTCGTCGATTGGGAGATCTTCAACAGACCGAACAAAAATTCCAAAAACGGCTTTTCCCATTTTGCGGTAAAGGCAAAAAAGGGGGATAAAAGCATTGCGAAAGTTTTGCAGGGCGACGTCGTGAAGGATTTATCCGGACCGACGATCAACGGCTTTTTCGCCGGTTTCGGGTTCGGACCCCTGCAAACGACGATGGGGGGATTTTCGCACTTTGAAAACGTCGTGTTTCAAGGTGAATTTCCCTTGGCGCGGCTTAAATTTTCCGACGCGGATTTTTTCGGAAAAATCACGCTGACGGCGTTCAATCCGTTTATCCCGCATAACGATTACGATTCCTCCCTGCCGGCGGCGTTTTTCATCGTCGAAATCGAAAACGATGCAGACGAAGCCGTCGATTACACGCTTGCTTTTTCCGTGAGAAACCCTGCGGAACGGTCCTTGAACGGCAAATTTTCCGAAAACGGCGTTACCGGCGTTTTTTTCGGCAACGCGCTCGACGAAGAGGATTTGCATTACGGCGATCTCACCGTCGTTTCCGACGGCGGCGACTGTTCGGTAACGGAAAACTGGTATCGCGGCGGCTGGAACGATCCGCATACCGTTTATTGGCGTAATTTTACCGAAAACGACCGCCAGCCGGAAAGAAATTATAACGGCGAAGGAAACGCCGAGCACGCGAGCGTATTCGTTTACGCGTCGCTGCCGCCGAAAACAAGGAAAAAATTCCGTTTCGTTCTGGCTTGGAACACCCCCAACAACGTAAACGACTGGACGCCGCTTGCGGAGGGCGAAACGGAACGGGACGCCCGCTGGAAAAATTATTACGCGCGCTGTTTCAAAAACTCCAAGGAAACCGCGCTTTACGCGATGAAACATTTCGACAGGCTGTACAAAGCGACCGTGCGTTTTAAAAACGCACTGTTTTCAAGCAGTCTCCCGAAAACGGTTCTCGACGCCGTTTCCGCAAATCTTTCCATATTGAAGTCGCCTACCGTCCTTCGGTTGGAGGACGGCGCGTTTTACGGTTGGGAGGGCGTGATGGAAAAGCAGGGGAGTTGCGAAGGCACGTGCCAGCATGTGTGGAATTACGCGTATGCGCTTTGTTATCTGTTCCCCGCTTTGGAACGATCTCTCAGGGAAACGGTCTATAAATACAACACCTTCGAAGACGGCGAAACGGCATTCCGCAGCGTGCTGCCGCTCGGCAGAAAGCGCCCCGTCAAATTCCGCGCCTGCGTGGACGGGCAGATGGGGGAAGTGATTAAATCCTACCGCGAATGGAAGATCTGCGGCGACGGCGAATGGCTGAAAAAGCATTGGCGTAGCATCAAAAAAATGATCGCCTACGCGTGGGCGGAAACCAACGCCGACCGCTGGGACGCCGACGGCGACGGCGTTCTGGACGGCAGGCAGCACCATACTCTCGATATGGAACTTTTCGGCGCGAATTCGTGGCTGGAAGGCATGTATCTGTTAGCCCTCGACTGCGGCAGGGAAATGGCGGAAGCCGTCGGCGACGCCGACGCCGCGGAAACCTTCGGGAAAAAATACGAATACGGCAGAAAGTGGATGAACGAAAATCTGTTTAACGGCAGTTATTTCGTGCAGAAGATCGATATCCGCGATAAGAATATTCCGGCAGAATACGGCGCGGAAGATTACTGGAACGAAGAGGCGGGGGAAATCAAGTATCAGTATGCCGACGGCTGCGAGATCGACCAGATGCTTGCCGACTGGCACGCCGCGATATTGGGCGTCCGCGGCGTGTTCGATAAGGATAAAAAACGAACCGCGCTCGAAAGCCTTTATCGGAACAATTTCAAAACCTCGATGCGGAATGTGGAAAACATGTGGCGTTTATTCACGCTGAACGACGAAAGCGGCGCGATCATCTGCGATTATCCGGAAGGTGCGTATAAACCGGTGATCCCGCTGCCGTACTGCGAAGAAACGATGACGGGTTTCGAATACGCTCTTGCGGGACTGATGATCGCCGAAGGGATGAAAGAGGAAGGGGAAACCCTCGTAAAAGCCGTCCGCGCCCGCTATGACGGCGAAAAGCGAAATCCGTGGAATGAAATGGAATGCGGCAGCAATTACGCCCGATCCATGGCGTCTTTTGCGCTGCTGCCCGTTTACAGCGGCTTTATCTGCGATATGCCGAATAGCCGCATCGGTTTCAGACCCATCGAAAAAAGCGGTTGCTTTTTATGGAGCGCGGGCGAGGCGTGGGGCACGGTCGCGGTAAATGCCGGCGGCGTTACATTCCGCGTCGAAGGCGGCAGGATCGCGCTTTCTTCCTTCGCCTTCCCGCAGGATAAAACGGCGCTCGCTCTTTCCGTCGACGGCAAAAAAACGGCGTTTACCGCCGCGGCGGGCGAAATATACTTTCCGAAAACCGCGATCCGGAAAAAACTGGAAATCGAATTTGCATAAAAAACAGATAAAAAAACAGGCGTCAACGCCTGTTTTTTTATACGGATCCGAAAACGATCAGATCTTTGCGATCTTGATCAGATCGGTATTGCCGCACTGCCCGAAGGGATTGCCTGCGGTAATGACGATGGCGTCTCCCTCGTGGGCGAGTTTACGGTTCTTTGCGTTGGCGACGGCGTTGTAAAAGATCACTTCCGTAGAGGAGTATTCCTCGCAGACGATGGATTCCACGCCCCATGAAAGGGAGAGTTTTCTCCATACTTTTTCGTTGGTCGTCATGGCGAGGATGTTCACGGGGGAACGGAAACGGGAAACCATGCGCGCCGTCGTTCCCGAACGCGTGCATACGACGATGAGTTTCGCTTTAACGTCGATCGCAAGGCCGCACGTCGCGTGCGAGATCGCGTCCACGGTGTTTTTGATCTTGAATTCGGTATTGCGGAAACGCTTGGCGAAATCGATGTCCTTTTCCGCCTCTACGGCGATCTTGCTCATGGCGCGCACCGCTTCCACGGGGTATTTGCCCGCCGCCGTCTCTCCGGAAAGCATGATGGCGCTCGTTCCGTCGTATACGGCGTTGGCAACGTCGGTAATTTCCGCGCGCGTCGGCCGCGGATTCATGATCATCGATTCCAGCATTTCCGTAGCGGTGATAACGCGTTTGCCGAGAATGCGGCATTTCTGAATGAGATGTTTTTGGATGGAGGGGAGTTCTTCAAAGGGGATTTCCACGCCCATATCGCCGCGGCCGATCATGATGCCGTCGGAAACTTCCAGAATTTCCTCGATGTTGTCGACGCCCGCGCGGTTTTCGATCTTGGCGATGAGGTCGATGTCTTCTCCGCCGTTTTCCTTGAGAAAATTGCGGATATCGAGCACGTCCTGTTTTTGCGAAACGAAGGAACAGGCAATGAAATCCACGCCGAGTTCTATGCCTAAAAGTATATCGGCTTTATCCTGTTCGCTTAAATAGATCTGATTGAGCACCTTGTTGGGGAAACTCATGCTTTTGCGGTCGGAAAGTTCCCCGCCGGCGAGGACGATGCAGCGCGCCTCGCAGCCGCTGATTTCCGTTACCTCGAAAATAAGCAGTCCGTTATTTAAAAGGATCTTGTCGCCGACCTGCAATTCTTCGATCAGGTTTTTATAGGAAACGGAAACCTTCGTCCGGTCGCCGGCAACGTCTTCTGTGGTGAAGGTAAAAAAATCGCCCTCCTTTAACGCGATCTTCCCGCCTTGAAAGGTACCGATGCGGTATTCCGGACCTTTTGTGTCGAGCATGATTGCAACGGGCGCGTTCATCTTTTCCCGCACGCTTTTGACCAAAGCGAACTTCTTTCTGTGATCTTCGTGCGTGCCGTGGGAAAAATTCAGCCTTGCGACGTTCATTCCCGCTTTGATCATTTCGGTCAGGATCCTTTCGTCTTCGCAGGCGGGACCGATCGTGCAGACGATTTTCGTTCTCTTCATAGTAAGCCGTCCTCAAATTCGTAAAATAATTTCTGTTTATATTTTATCGTTTTTTTCCGTTCTTGGCAAGCGTTTGGGTAAAGATGGAAAACGATTTTCAAAAAAGCGGCAATCCTTCCCTCGGGAATGTTTACAGCGAAAATTCTGTTGAAATTTTTCATTTTATTATAACGGTTTTCACATTGTCGAAAAAAATCGGAACCGATCGAAAAAATTTTTAAAATGCACCTCGAAACGCTTGAAAAAGGGGAAAAAAATTGATATAATCTTAATGCAATCGATAAAAGTTTATCGATTAGCGCGGCAAACTTCGCCGCTATCGGAAAAACTTATGGCAAAGCCGATATATTCTTAAACGAGGTGCTTATATGGAATATCGCATCGAAAAGGACACAATGGGCGAAATGAAGGTGCCCGCGGATAAGTACTGGGGCGCGCAGACCGAAAGAAGTTTCGAGAATTTCAAGATCGGCACGGAAACGATGCCGGGGGAAATCATCCATGCTTTCGGCATATTGAAAAAGGCGGCGGCGATCGCCAATTTCAATATGGGGAATTTATCCGAAGAAAAGATGAAGTACATCTGCCTCGCCTGCGACGAGGTGATCGAAGGAAAACTCAACGACAATTTCCCGCTCGTCGTCTGGCAGACGGGCAGCGGCACGCAGTCCAATATGAACGCAAACGAAGTGATCGCCAACAGAGGAAACGAACTTTGCGGCAAAAAATTACTGCACCCCAACGACGATATCAATAAAAGCCAAAGTTCCAACGATACTTTTCCCACGGCGATGCACGTTGCGGCGGTTCTCGCCATCACGCAACGCCTTTTGCCCGCAATGGATAAACTGATCGAAACCTTTAAACGGTTGGAAAAGGAAAACGAAGGCGTGATCAAAAGCGGCAGAACGCATTTGCAGGACGCCGTTCCCATCGCGTTTTCGCAGGAAATTTCCGGCTGGCGCAATATGCTGGAAAGGAATAAAGTCCATATCGCGCTTGCCATGACGGGGCTCAGCCAGCTCGCCATCGGCGGTACGGCGGTCGGCACGGGGCTCAACGCGCCGGAAGGATTCGGCAAAGAAACGGCAAACCAGATCAGCATTCTTACCGGCGGCAATTTCACGGACGCGGAAAACAAATTCCACGAACTTTCTTCCAAAGACGAACTCGTATTCGCGCACGGCGCGCTGAAAGCGCTCGCCGCCAACCTGATGAAGATCGCAAACGACATTCGCTGGCTCGCATCCGGTCCGCGCGACGGGCTCGGGGAAATCAGCATACCCGAAAACGAGCCGGGCTCTTCCATCATGCCGGGCAAGGTCAATCCCACGCAATGCGAGGCGATCACGATGGTCGCCGTGCAGGTCATCGGCAACGACGTCGCCGTCGGTATGGGCGCGTCGCAGGGGAATTTCCAGCTCAACGTATTCATGCCGGTGATCATTTATAATTTTTTGCAATCGGTAAGGCTGCTTGCCGACGGCATCACGAGTTTTGAAAAGAACTGCGTGCGCGGCATCAAGGCGAATCGGGCGAAGATGAAACACAATCTCTATAACTCCCTGATGCTCGTAACGGCGCTCAATCCGTATATCGGTTACGAAAACGCGGCGAAAACGGCGAAACTCGCTTATAAGGAAAACATCAGCCTGAAAGACGCGTGCGTTTCTTTGGGATTTCTGACCGCGGAACGGTTCGACGAAGTGTTTCATCCCGAAGAAATGGCTTATCCCCACAAAAACGAGCATAAAGAAGGTTAGTTATGAAAATTTGTTATTACCCGGGCTGCACGCTGAAAACAAAGGCGAAAGCGCTCGACAGATACGCCCGTCTTTCCGCCGCCGCCCTCGGCGTGGAAATGGAGGAGATGGAAAACTGGCAGTGCTGCGGCGCCGTATATCCGATGGCGAGAGACGAGATCGCCACCAAACTTTCCGCGGTGCGCGCCCTCGATTATGCGAGGCACAACGGCGGGAAACTGCTCACGCTCTGTTCCGCCTGTCATAACGTAATCAAGCGCACCAACGACGATATGAAAAACGACGCGGATATCCGCACGCGCACGAACAATTATCTGAAACTCGACGAAGTCTACGCGGGTGAAACGGAAGTCGTTCACTATCTTGAAATGTTGAAAAACATCGTGGGATTTGCAGAGATCAAAAAGAAAGTCGTAAAACCCGTCAATAAAAAGATCGGCGCGTATTACGGCTGCCTTTTGCTCCGCCCGAGCGGCGTTATGGCGTTCGACGATCCGGAAAACCCGACCATCATCGAGGATTTCATCCGCGCCATAGGCGGAACGCCGGTAAACTACCCGTTCCGTAACGAATGCTGCGGCGCGTACGTGTCTTTCAAAAATCAGGATCTTACCGAACGGCGCAGCAATATGATCCTGCACAGCGCCGCGGAAAAGGGCGCGGAATCGCTCGTTACGGCGTGCCCGCTTTGCTTATACAATTTACAGAAAAATTCCGATCATTCTCTTCCCGTGGTTTACTTCACGGAACTTTTGGCGGAGGCGCTGGGGGTGAAAGATGACTAAACAGCAGCAACTCGAAAACATAAAAAGATTGAGCGGAACGGAACCCGCAAAATGCATGAAATGCGGCAAGTGTTCCGGCAGATGCCCCGCTTATAAGGATATGGACATCAAGCCGCATCAGTTCGTCAACTATCTCGAAAAGGGAAAACTCGACAAGTTGCTCGCCTCGAAAGCGATATGGAACTGTTTGTCTTGCATGGCGTGCGTGGAGCGCTGCCCGCGCGGCGTCGCGCCGGCGGGAGTCATCGAGGCGGTCCGCGAAACAGTTAAACGCGCAATCGGCGGCAACGGCATGAAAGCGGAGGATATTCCGCCTGTCGTGGACGAGTTTATCCCGCAGCAACTTTTGGTATCCGCATACAGAAAATATAATAAATAAACGAAGGAAACATTGACATGCAGAGGATTGGAGTATTCATTTGTTGGTGCGGCAGCAACATCGCCGCCACGGTGGACGTGGAACGGGTCGCCGAGGAAATCAAACGCGAGCCCGGCGTTGTATTTTCGGCAAATTATCAGTATATGTGTTCGGAAAACGGCCAGCAACTTTTAAAAAACGCCATTAAGGAGTATCGCCTGACGGGCGTCGTCGTCGGGTCGTGTTCGCCGCGGATGCACGAGGCAACTTTCCGCAAAGCGGCGGAGTCCGCTGGGTTGAATCCGTATATGGTTGAGATCGCCAACATCCGCGAACACTGTTCGTGGATCCATAAGGACAGGGAGGAAGCGACGAAAAAAGCCCTCGTCCTCGTGCGTACGGCAATCGCAAAAGTCAATCTCAACGCTCCCTTGACGGCGGGGGAAAGCCCCGTAACCAAACGCGCCCTCGTCATCGGCGGCGGTATCGCCGGCATTCAGGCGGCGCTCGACATCGCCGAAGCGGGCTTTGCCGTGGATATCGTGGAAAAGAACCCTACGATCGGCGGCAGAATGGCGCAGCTCGATAAAACCTTCCCGACGCTCGACTGTTCGGCATGTATTTTGACGCCGAAGATGGTCGATTGCGCCCAAAGCGACAAGATCGACATCCTCACGTATTCCGAAGTGGAGGACGTAAAGGGTTTTGTCGGCAATTTCAAAGTGAAGATCCGGCGCAAAGCGCGCTATGTTGACGAAACGAAATGTACGGGCTGTAAACTCTGCATGGAAAACTGTCCGTCGAAAAAGGGGCTGAACGAATTCAACATGAATTTAAATACCCGCCCCGCGATCTATATTCCCTTCGCGCAGGCGATCCCGAACGTCGCCGTCATCGATCCCGAGCAGTGCATCAAATTAAAGACGGGGAAATGCGGTTTATGCCAGATGAAATGCACGGTCGGCGCTATCGATTACACGATGCAGGATAAATTTATCGAAAGGGATTACGGCGCCATCGTGGTGGCGACAGGTTTCCGCCCCATCAACATCGATCATTTCAACGAATACGGATACAGCGAAAATAAAGACGTGATCACCTCGCTTGAACTCGAACGCCTGATGAACGCCGCCGGTCCTACGGACGGCGTGCTGCTCAGACCTTCCGACGGAAAGCATCCGAAAGTCATCACGTTCGTGCAGTGCGTAGGATCGCGCGATCTCACCGACTGCGGCAAACCCTACTGCTCGAAGATCTGCTGTATGTATACGGCGAAACACGCCATGCTCATCCGCGAAAAATATCCCGATACCGAGGTGCACGTTTTCTATATCGACGTGCGCTGCCCCGGCAAAAATTACGATGAATTTTACCGCCGCGCCTGCGAGCAGTACGGCGTGGATTATATCAAAGGCATGGTCGGCAAGATTTATAACGAGAACGGCAAACTGATGGTACAAGGAAGCAACCTGATCGAAAACGAACAAGTTACCATAGCGAGCGATCTCGTGGTTCTCGCCACCGCCATCGAGCCGGAGCCGAGCGTGAGAAAGATCGCCACGCTGCTCACGGCGAGCATCGATACCAACAATTTCCTGACGGAAGCGCACCCGAAACTGAAACCCGTGGAAAGCCCCACGGCGGGCGTATATCTCGCCGGCGTATGCCAAGGCCCGAAAGACATCCCCGAAACCGTTTCGCAGGCGAGCGCCTGTGCGGCGAAAGTCATCGGGCTTTTGGCGAAGGATTCTTTGAAAACCAATCCCTGCGTGGCGCAGTCGGACGAAAGCATGTGCAACGGCTGTTCGCAGTGCGCGAACGTATGCGCTTACGGCGCCATCACGTATGTCGATAAGGAATTCCGTCTGGGCGGCGGAAAAACGGAAACCCGCAGGGTGGCTTACGTCAATCCCGCGGTCTGCCAAGGCTGCGGCGCGTGCACGGTAACCTGTCCGTCGGGGGCGATGGATCTGAAAGGATTCGCGTCCAAACAGATTATGTCGGAGGTGGAAGAGATATGCAGAGCGTAACCGAAACGAAGAATGAATTTGTGCCGACGATCGTGGCGTTTTGCTGCAACTGGTGTTCTTACGCGGGGGCGGATCTGGCGGGTTCGAGCAGGCTTTCCTATCCCGCGAACGTAAAGATCATCCGCGTGCCGTGTTCCTGCCGCGTCAATCCCATGTTCGTGCTCAAAGCCTTTCAGCAGGGTGCGGACGGCGTGATCTTGTGCGGCTGCCACCCCGGCGACTGCCATTACGTTACCGGCAATTATTATACGAGAAGAAGGATGTCGCTCCTGTTCGGTTTTCTGAACTATCTCGGCATCGAAAAGGACAGAACGCGCGTCGAATGGGTGTCCGCGGCGGAGGGCGCGAAGTTTTCCGCGGTAATGAACGATTTTGCGAAAAGGATCAACGAACTCGGCGAAAACAAGCGCCTTAAAGATCTGCGCGTAAAGGAGAACGGTCATGAATAAGACGGAAGAACAAATCGTAAAGCGCGCGGCGGAACTGCTCGACAACAAAGAAGTCGATAAAGTCATCGGCTGGAAAAAAGGGGAATTCTGTTTCGATCCTTCGCCCGCCGCGTTTACCTCTTCGGATGAATTGAAGGATTTCGTATACAACGATTTCTGCGGCGCGAATCTTTCCAAATACCTCGTAAACGAATGCAAAAGCGGCGGCAAGATCGCGGTGTTTTTAAAGCCCTGCGATACGTACAGTTTTAACGAACTCGTCAAAGAGCACCGCGTGAATAAGGAAAAGGTGAAAGTCATCGGCGTCGAATGCCACGGAAAACTCGATATCGAAAAGATCAAATCGAAAGGTATCGCCGCGGTAACGGGCGCGGAAGAGTCGGGCGGGAAAGTCGCCGTAACCTCTCTGTACGGGAATGCCGAACTCGATAAAAACGAAGTGTTGCTCGACAAATGCCTTACCTGCAAAGGGAAAAAGTTCGCCGTCGCGGACGAGATTATCGTCTTAAACGAGATGGAGGAAACGAAAAACGACAGGTTTTCCGGCGTAGAAGCGCTTGAAAAGATGAGCGAAGAAGAGCGTTTCGCGTTCTGGAAAGCGGAACTTTCCAAATGCATCCGCTGCAACGCCTGCCGCAACGTCTGCCCTGCGTGTACTTGCAATAAATGCGTGTTCGACAATAACGCGTCCGGCGTCGCCACGAAAGCGCCGGCGGATACTTTCGAGGAGCAGATGTTCCACATCATCCGCGCTTTCCACGTGGCGGGAAGATGTACGGACTGCGGCGAATGTTCCCGCGTGTGCCCGCAGCATATTCCGCTGCATCTTCTTAACCGTAAATTCATCAAGGATATCAACAGATTATACGGCGAATTTCAGGCAGGCGAAACGGATGAAGGGAAAAATCCTCTTATCGAATATAGGGAAAGCGACGCCGAACCTTCTTCGGCGGTAAACGGGGAGGTGCGCCATGCTTAAATTCAAAATCGACAAACTGAACGAATTGTTCGATACCATATCTGCCGAAACGCCCCTTGCGATGCCCTTGGAAAAAGCGGGGGAAGCGGATTACGGACGGTACGAAAAAGGAGCGAAACCCGCCCTCGGCGTGTTGAAAACTGTAAAATCCCCCAAGGATCTGTTTTTCCCGCAGTCGGAAACGCTGATGAAATTCAAAACGGAAGGCAAAAACCTCGCCGTCGAAGCGCCAGACGAAAACGTAACGCCTTTTGTGCTTTTCGGCGTGAAGGCGTGCGATTACAAGGCCTTCGAGGTGCTTGACAGAGTGTTTCTCGCCGATCCGGTCGATACCTATTACCAGTCGAAACGAAACGCGGCGACCATCGTAACGCTCGCGTGCTCGAAGCCGGAAGAAAGTTGTTTTTGTAAAGTGTTCGGCATCGACGCCGCCGCGCCTCTCGGCGACGTAACGACGTGGATGGACGAAACGTATCTCTATTGGCAAGCAAATACAAACAAGGGCGAATCTCTTACGGAAAAAGTGCGCGCCCTCGCCGAAGAAGGCGGGGAGGACGCCGTTGCAAAACAGCAGAAAGCGACGCGCGAAATCATCGATAAACTGCCGTTTTCACACCTTGATCTGTCGTATTTCAAGGAAAACGGCACAAAGGAGATCTTCGATCGCCCCGAATGGAAAGAACTTTCCGAGGCGTGCCTCGCCTGCGGCACATGCACGTTTGTCTGCCCGACCTGTCAGTGCTTCGATATTCGTGAATTCAGATCGGCAAAAAACGAAGTCATCCGCTATCGCTGCTGGGATTCGTGCATGTATTCCGATTTCACGCAGATGGCGGGGGGAAACAACCGCACCACGCAGATGCAGCGTTACCGCCAGCGTTTCATGCACAAACTCGTTTATTATCCCGAAAACAACGGCGGTCTGTTTTCCTGCGTAGGCTGCGGCAGATGCGTCAATAAATGTCCGCAGAAACTCAACATCGTCAAAGTGGCGAAGGCTTTGGGAGGAAAGAAGCATGATTAAGGAAGCGCTTATTCCGAAAATCGGCGTCGTAACCGATATCCGCAGGGATACGCCGGACGTTAAAACGTTCCGCGTCGTCGGTACGGACGGGAAAAAACTCTTCGAGCATCTGCCCGGGCAATGCGCCATGGTTTCCGTCCCGGGCGTCGGCGAAAGCATGTTTTCCATCACTTCCTCGCCGACGAACGAGGAATATATGGAATTTTCCATAAAAAAGTGCGGCTGCGTTACCGAAGTGATCCATTCCATAGACGTCGGTCAGCAGATCACCGTGCGCGGACCTTACGGCAGGAATTTTCCCGTCGAGGAGGATTTTAAAGGAAAAGATCTGCTCTTCATCGCCGGCGGGATCGGGCTGGCGCCCCTGCGCAGCGTCATCAATTATGTAAGGCATTACCGCAACAATTACGGAAAGGTGGTTGTCGTTTACGGCGCGCGCAGCGCCGACGATCTCGTCGATATCGAGGAGATCAGAAACGAATGGATGAACGAAAAGAACTTTGAAGTTTATCTTACCATCGACCGTCCGCAGGAAGGCTGGAACGGGCACGTCGGGTTCGTACCCGCGTACGTGAAGGAGATCGGGCTCGATCCGCACATGACGGCGATCCTCTGCGGTCCGCCGATCATGATCAAATTTACCCTGCAGGGGCTTTTGGAACTCGGATTCACAAAAACAAACGTGTATACGACGCTGGAACTTCGGATGAAATGCGGCGTCGGCAAATGCGGAAGATGCAACGTGGGCAGCAAATACGTCTGCAAGGACGGTCCCGTATTCCGAATGGACGAGATCGACGAACTGCCCGACGAGTATTGAGAGAGGATTTGGATATGGAAAAAACGGTAAACGTCTATTTATTCGGCAAAAGATATCAGGTCCCCGAAAGCCTGACGATTATGAAGGCGATGGAATACGCCGGCTATCAGCTGATCCGCGGCTGCGGATGCCGCAACGGGTTTTGCGGCGCCTGCGCGACCATCTACAGGATCCACGGGCAGCAGGAACTGAAAACCTGCCTTGCGTGCCAGACGAAAGTGGAGGAAGGGATGTACGTAGCGACCCTTCCGTTCTTTCCGCTCGTCAAGCAGGTTTACGACATCGAAAAGATCAAACCCACCGAACAGATCATGATGCAGCTTTATCCGGAGATCTATTCCTGCATCGGCTGCAACGCCTGCACGAAGAGCTGCACGCAGGAACTCAACGTCATGCAGTATATCGCTTACGCGCAGCGCGGCGAATACGAAAAATGCGCGGAGGAAAGTTTCGACTGCGTGATGTGCGGCGTTTGTTCTTCGCGTTGTCCCGCAGGGATTTCCCATCCGCAGGTTGCGCTGCTTGCGCGCAGACTGACCGGCAAGTATATCGCGCCGGAAAGCAAACATCTTTTAAAGCGCGTGGCGGAAATCGAAAACGGCGATTACGAAGGGCTTATCGAAGCGTTGATGCAAAAACCCCTTTCGGAACTGAAAGAACTTTACAATAACCGCGACATCGAAAAGTAAGGAGGAGCGCGTGATGTACGAATATACCAAAGAGCAGCTTGAATCGCTCAAAAAAGTGGAAGAAACGCGCGGAAAGCGGGTTAATCAGGAACTGAAAAGGATGACTGCCGAAGAAAAGGAAAGCGTGCTCGCCTCCTTTCATCCGGATTATATCGAATCGGCGTACGAGGAATTGAAGATCGGCCCGAACAAGGGCGGGAAAGTTCTTCACGAACTTGCATCTTTGTTGCAGGGAAAGGCGCGCGTTCTCGATCTCGATGTAAATCTCGATAAGATCGATTACGATGTCGACGTGCTGATCATCGGCGGCGGCGGCGCGGGCGCGTCCGCCGCGATCGAGGCGGATAAAACCGGCGCGAAAACGATGATCGTAACGAAACTCCGTCTGGGGGACGCGAACACCGCGATGGCGGAAGGCGGCATTCAGGCTGCCGATAAGGAAAACGACAGCCCCGCCATCCATTATCTCGACGCGCTCGGCGGCGGGCATTTCGCCAATAAACCGGAACTTCTGCGCAAGTTGGTAACCGACGCGCCCGAAGCCATCGAATGGCTCAACGAACTCGGCGTCATGTTCGACAAGGAACCGGACGGCACGATGATCACCACGCACGGCGGCGGCACGTCAAGAAAGCGGATGCATGCCTGCAAGGACTATTCGGGATCGGAAATCATGCGCGTTTTAAGAGACGAGGTCTATAACCGCGGTATCACCGTCGTCGATTTCACTTCCGCCGTCGAACTCATCAAGGACAGCGAGGGCAAAGCCGCCGGCGCCGTGCTGATGAATATGGAAACGAAGGAGATCCTCGTTGCGCGGGCAAAGACCGTGATCATCGCCACGGGCGGCGCCGGCAGGCTGCATTATCAGGGTTTCCCGACAAGCAACCATTACGGCGCGACTGCGGACGGTCTGATTCTGGCTTACAGGGCGGGCGCGAAACTGCTCTATCCCGAAACGCTGCAATATCATCCCACCGGCGCGGCTTGCCCTACGCAGATCTACGGCGCGCTCGTTACCGAAAAGGTGCGTTCGCTGGGCGCGCAGCTCGTCAATAAAGACGGCGTCGCTTTCGTCAATCCCTTGGAAACGCGCGACGTAACCGCCTCCGCGATCATCCGCGAATGCAAGAAAAACGGCAAAGGCGTCGCCACGACGGACGGCGAGGGCGTATGGCTCGATACGCCGATGATCGAAATCCGCGGCGGGGAAGGCACGATCGAAAAACGCATCCCCGCGATGCTGCGCATGTTCGGCAAATACGGTATCGATATCCGCAAAGAACCGATCCTCGTCTATCCCACGCTGCACTATCAGAACGGCGGCATCGATATTTCCGCAAACGGCATGTCCGGCGTGGAAAACCTGTTCGTTGCCGGCGAGGCGGTGGGGGGTATCCACGGCAAAAACCGTTTGATGGGCAATTCCCTGCTCGATATCATCGTATTCGGCAGAAACGCGGGGCAGAATGCCGGTAAAAAGGCAAAATCGGTAAAGGTAAAAGCCCTTACGCTCGATTTTGTGAAAAAGTTCGACGAAGAACGCCGCGCGGCGGGAATCGTTTCGGAAGAACTTTCTCCCCGCCTGCTGCCCGATTACAGAAGAAAAGAATTATAAGAAGGAGATTTTTTCGATATGTTGGAAAATTTTGCGGTAATTTTTGAAATCTTGATGGTCGTTTGTTTCGGTTTTTCTTGGCCGTTCAACATCATAAGGGCTTATAAAGCGCGCACGGCGAAGGGGACGAGCCTTTATTTCACGTTGCTTATCGCCGTCGGTTATATCGGCGGTATCCTTTCCAAAATCTTCTTTTCGGCGGCGAGAGGTCCGGAATACTGGACGGCGCTCACTATTTTGGCGTTCGTTTTTTACATCATCAATCTCGTTATGGTTTCCACCGGCATCGCCATTTATTTCAGAAACAAACGGCTCGATAAACTTGCGGCGGAACAGAACAACGCGTAAAGAAAAACCGATGCGGGGCGGGAACGCTCCGCTTTTTCTTTGCTTGACGGATTTGCCGAATTCGTGTATAATGGTTTCAAGAGGAAGAAGATGGAAGACAAAAAAGAAGAATTTTTAAAGATTTACGATGAGCACATCCGCCACGTAGGCGCGGCAGAACTCAGAAACAATCTGTTGAAATCGGAAATTTACAAGGCCCCCGCAAGCAGCCGCTATCA